>DATMYU010000605.1:0-2988 GCA_035560775.1 Desulfosporosinus sp. | reverse complement strand
GTATTTGACAATAAATGTTTATCCATTTAAGATTGATCTATATTTGATTAGCCACAAGGGGGTTACATAACATGAAGTTTAGGGAGTTTTCTTATCGAAGGCCGGATTTATCTGAGTTGGGAACTAAGTTTTCCGATCTCTTGACTAAGTTTGATCAGGCCGAAGATTTCGAACAACAGGATGTGCTGATGGTAGAAATTAATGAGCTAAGAAGCGAATTTGAGACAATGGAGCAGCTTGTGATCATCCGCCATACCGTCGATACAAATGACTCGTTTTATGAGGAAGAACAGGATTATTTCGATGAGGGAACCCCGATTTATCAGGGCTTGATTTCCCGGTATTATCAGTCGTTAGTCAACTCCAAGTTTAGACAGGAGTTAGAAGGAAAGTGGGGGAAACAGCTTTTTACGCAAGCTGATCTTACCCTTAAAACCTTTGCACCGGAAATAATTGAAGATTTACAACTGGAAAACAAGCTATCCAGTGAATATACCAAACTGATTGCTTCGGCTAAGATCATGTTTGAAGGGGAAGAAAGAAATCTGCCCGGCTTGGTTCCGTTCCAATTAGCGACCGATCGAGCCATGCGCAAACGAGCCAATGAGGCTAAATATGCTTTCTTTATCAGCAATGAAAAAAAGCTAGATGAAATTTATGATGGTTTAGTTAAAGTCCGGGCACGTATGGCCGAGAAGTTGGGGTTTGAGAATTTCATTGAACTTGGCTATGCCAGGATGCTTCGTTCGGACTACACTCCAGCCATGGTGGCGAATTTTCGCAAGCAGGTCCTAGATTCTATCGTTCCAGTGGCGAGTAAACTGCGAGACAGACAGAGGGGACGGCTAGGATCGGCCGCCTTGACCTATTATGATGAAGCGTTTAATTTTCGAACGGGCAATGCGACTCCTAAGGGGAATCCGGAGTGGATTGTGGATAATGGACGGCGCATGTATGACGAGTTGTCCGCAGAGACGGGCGGGTTCTTTAAGTTTATGGTGGACAATGAACTTATGGATTTGGTCAGTAAGAAGGGTAAAGCCGGTGGTGGCTACTGTACCTACATAAGCAATTATCAGGTGCCTTTTATCTTCTCCAATTTTAACGGCACCTCTGACGATATTGATGTTTTAACGCATGAGGCAGGGCATGCGTTTCAGGTGTATTGCAGCAAGGATTATCAAATTCCAGAATATCACTGGGCCACTTATGAGGCCTGTGAGATCCACTCGATGAGTATGGAATTTTTGACCTGGCCTTGGATGGAACTTTTCTTTAAAGAGGATACAGACAAATACAGGTTCACCCACTTGAGTGATGCTTTACTCTTCATACCTTATGGAGTTACTGTTGATGAATTCCAGCATTTCGTCTATGCTCACCCAGAGGCTTCTGCGCAGGCTAGGAAAGCAGCTTGGAGAGAAATAGAAAAGAAATACTTACCTCATCGCGATTATGAAAACAACGACTATTTAGAACGTGGTGGTTACTGGCATCAACAAGGGCATATTTTTGGTGATCCGTTTTATTACATAGATTACACTCTTGCCCAAATCTGTGCCTTTCAGTTCTGGAAAAAGTCCCGCGAAAATCGTGAAACGGCCTGGGCCGATTACCTGAGGCTTTGTCGGGCTGGGGGCAGTAAGTCATTTCTAGAACTGGTTGGGTTAGCCAATTTAGTTTCTCCTTTTCAAGACGGTTGCATCTCATCCGTAGTGAGTGTCATTGAAGACTGGCTTGACGGGGTGGATGATTCTAAGCTTTAGCCCTCCTGGCAACGAAAATTTGGCAGGAGAGCGGTCTTAATAGATCACTTTATGGCCGGAAAGTATTGGTGGGATAAATGGGCAGAGTTATTATAGTAGAAGGAAAAACCGATAAACAGCGTTTGCAGCAGCTCTTGGATGAACCGGTGGAGATCGCTTGCACTTATGGAACGTTAGGATTAGTCAAATTGGAACAGCTAATTGCCGAGTTTCGTGATGACGAGGTTTGCGTTCTCTTGGATGCTGATTATGCTGGGGATAAGGCGCGGCGTTTATTTAAGCAAGAATTTCCCAACGTTCGTCACTTATACACCCAGCGTATGTACCGTGAGGTGGCGACCACACCGTTGACCGTCTTGGCACAGATCCTTGAGGGTGCCCACTTTGCAGTGAAGATGCCGGACTGCGAAGACCTGTAAGGAGCCGAGGAGGCTCTATTTGGGGAAATGGAATAGAGCTAGCTTACGGGCGCCCGGTCGTTGAAAAAATGATTGGCAAAAAGAGCCTGGAAACAACTGATAAACTTTTTGCCAAATACGGGAAGCATTCAATTTTGATTGCCCGTCTGTTGCCTGTGGTTCCCTTTGACATTATTTCTTATGCTGCAGGACTTACGACCATGGGATTTTGGGAGTTTTTATGGACCACTGGAGTTGGACAATTACCAGCGACGTTGATTTATTCTTGGCTTGGAGAAAATATGTTGCTTACGGCAAAGGACTGTGGAGTGGCATGTTATTTCATGCTTGATAACGCTATATCAAAAAAATAGATAACAATTGTTCCAAATAAGAATGCTAACGGCCAAGCAAGCTGCGGTTTTTCGTGGTGAATTTTTAGCAATGGAAACATAACAGTGTTAAATAATATTGACCACCCGATATTCCAGCCATTGCTATACTTCAAATAGCTAAATGAGCTAAAAAACAGTTCGACAAGTGTGAAAATTGCCACCCATATTAGTATATATAAAGCTTTCTTTAAATTGCCAGCAAAAGGAAAGTGCGTCAGAAATAGCAGCGTACTAGCAGGCCATAATGTAGCATTCATAATCAAAACCGAAAAGGTTGTCCCAAACCTAGGTGATGTTAGTTCCCAAAGCGGGTGATTATATGCTACAAAATTATAAATCAAGTCCCCTACTATGAAAAACAGAATAGTAGGGTAATAGCTTTTCCAATTTCTCCAATCCGACCATTTATATGCCGAGAGTATCCAAATT
>DATMYU010000604.1:0-7741 GCA_035560775.1 Desulfosporosinus sp. | reverse complement strand
ATATCTCTGATGCCTTTAATAACCGATATAAACAACTGGAGCTTGAGCTTTCAGACCCCAACGGTTCTTCGTTTGTGAATGAGCTATCGGCTCGTTATCAAATTTTGGAAGATAGAGATGAATACACTGCTGAGAATGTTTTCTGGGTTTCACCAGATGCTCGTTGGGAGAAATTGCAGGCCGCGGCAAAACGGCCAGAAATCGGTAAGCTAATCGATGATGCTATGGTCGCAATTGAGAAGGATAACCCACGTCTAAAAGGTGTTTTACCCAAGAATTATGCCCGCCCAGATTTGGATAAAACCCGATTAGGTGAGTTACTCGACCTCATCGGCACAATTGGTCTTGGTGATGCAGAGAGCCAGAAGAAGGATATTCTCGGACGGGTTTATGAATACTTTCTTGGAAAATTTGCCAGTGCCGAGGGAAAAGCTGGGGGTGAATTTTATACACCTGCTTGCGTAGTGAAACTTCTAGTGGCGATGCTTGAACCTTACCATGGGCGCATCTATGACCCCTGTTGTGGTTCGGGTGGCATGTTTGTCCAATCCGAAAGATTTGTACTGGCGCATGGTGGAAGAATAGGGGATATATCTATTTATGGTCAGGAGTCTAATCCGACCACTTGGCGATTAGCTAAGATGAATCTTGCTCTACGCCATATCGAGGCTGACCTTGGGCCAGAACAGGCGGATACTTTCCACAGAGACCTACATTCCGACCTAAGAGCCGATTTTATCCTAGCTAACCCACCATTTAATTTAAAAGATTGGGGCGGTGACCGATTGGCAGATGATATTCGCTGGAAATTCGGAATCCCTCCTGTCAACAATGCTAACTACGGATGGATACAACACATGATTTATCATCTTGCTCCCCGTGGTTTTGCAGGTTTTGTCTTATCCAATGGTTCGATGTCAACTACTTTTTCTGGAGAAGATTTAATCAGAAAGGGTGTAATAGAAGCAGATTTGATTGATTGTATGGTAGCACTTCCGGGCCAGCTTTTTTATAGCACACAGATTCCAGCTTCTTTATGGTTTTTAGCGCGCGATAAATCAAATGGAATGAAAAGGAATCGAAAAGGTGAAACTCTTTTTATTGATGCGCGAAAAATGGGGGTCTTACGAGACCGAATTCACCGCGAACTAACCACAGAAGAAATAGATGAAATAGCCAAAACTTATCATTCTTGGAGAGGTCAATCTGAATATGGGAATTACGAGAATATTTCTGGCTTTTGTTATTCGGCTTCTATAGATGAAATTCGGAAAAATAACTATTTGCTTACCCCCGGACGTTACGTGGGTGCTGAGGAAAACATTGTTGATGACGAACCATTTTCTGAAAAGATGGAAAGACTTTCAGGCATACTTTTCGAACAATTTAAGAAAAGTAATGAAATAGAAAACGTGGTAAAGGTGAATTTACGGGAGCTAGGATATGGGAAATAGTTTCCCTAATAATTGGGATTTCTTTCCCTTAGAACAATGTATGGAGTTAATAATCGATTATAGAGGGAAAACTCCACGTAAAACAGAATTTGGGGTTCCTTTAATAACAGCTAAAGTTGTAAAAAATGGAAGAATCGAAACTGATGGAAAACAAGAGTATATCGGGTTTAATGAATTTGATTCTTGGATGAGAAGAGGTCTCCCAAAATCAGGAGATGTGGTAATAACAACAGAAGCTCCTTTAGGTGAAGTTGCTCAATTAGGTAATCGAAGAGTTGCTTTAGCACAAAGACTTATAACGTTACGCGGAAAGAAGAATTTTCTCGATAACACATTTCTTAAGTATTTGTTACAGTCCGCGTTTTTTCAAAATCAATTAAAGTCAAGAGCAACGGGTACTACGGTAATAGGAATAAAACAGAGCGAACTAAGAAAAATTTTATTGCCTATACCACCATACAAAGAGCAGGAGCGAATAGGAAATATTCTTGGCTCACTAGATGGCAAAATCGAAATCAATCACCTTATAAATCAAACGCTCGAAAATATATTGTGGGCAATCTTCAAATCGTGGTTCGTAAATTTTGAACCCGTTCGGGCTAGGTTAGAAGGTCGTGATACAGGCTTACCTGCTGAGATAGCCGATATGTTCCCTGAATCCTTCTATGATTCGCCGGTGGGGGAGATTCCGAGTGGATGGGACATATTAAATTTTTCGGATGCCTTCCAAATAAACCCTTTCAGGTATTTGAAAAAAGGTCAGGAAGCAACTTATCTTGATATGCAAAATATGCCAACATCAGGACATCGTCCTGTTGGTTGGACATCAAGGTCATTTAGTTCGGGAACACGATTCATAAATGGCGACACTTTAATGGCTAGGATAACCCCATGCCTTGAAAATGGCAAAACTGCTTTTGTAGATTTCCTCAAAGATGACGAAGTAGGATGGGGTTCAACAGAGTACATTGTAATACGTTCAAAGCCTCCTATTCCTAAAGAGTATTCATATTTTTTAGCGCGTGATGATTCTTTTCGAGCTTTTGCAATTAGAAATATGTCTGGAACTAGTGGAAGACAACGGGTACAGGTTTCTTCTTTTCAAAATTTAAAAGTTATTGTTGCGCCGAAACCAATTTTAGAAATATTTGGGAGCCTTGCACACGAATATATTTTTTTAATTAAGAAGAACTCTGAAGAATCATCCACAATAACTCAATTACGTGACTTACTGTTACCAAAACTGCTAAATGGGGAAATCGTGACCGATACAATCCAAGTTTAAAGGGGTTAGCTCATGGATTATCAGGCTGACATAACTTTTCAATACCCGCCAGATTTATTCACTCTTCTGATACAAACCATTCCTTTGTTATGTCGAACTAAGAAAGATGTAATATCCTTTTTTCAAGGGGCTGGGATAGGGCAGAGTAACTTACAAGATTTAATTGAACAATTAGAACAAAATAGACAAAGTATTAATAAATATGATTTAGTTCGAACAGTATTAACGCGAGTAAATCAACAAGGAGAACAAACTTTACGTGAAAGACGCGAAATATTAAAACGAGTGGTTGAGTTCGAGGATTTTTCTTCTTGTTGGCCTGATGACCAATTGAAAGCTAAAGGTGCAATTGGTGAGGTCAGACAGATAATCAATGTTAAAGATTCATTCACTCGAATGCGGATGGAGAGAGAGGCAGAAAAAGAGAAGAGACAATCTGAACAAAAAGCAAAATTATTAATCCAGAAAGAGAAGAAAGAAAAATTGGAGGCAATAAAAAAAGAATTTTATGCCCTTTTTGCGATGACCAATCCGCAGAAAAGAGGAAAGTTGTTAGAAGGGGTCTTGAACCGTTTTTTTGATGCCGAAGGAATATTAATACGTGAAGCATTTACTTTAGAGGGCGCACAGGGGGAAGGTGTACTAGAACAAATTGATGGTGTGATTGAAATTGATGGAAACTTGTTTTTAGTTGAAATGAAGTGGTGGGATACTGTATTGGGTGTTGGAGAAGTAGCCCAACACATTGTTCGAGTCTACAGTAGAGGACATGCAAGGGCTATTTTTATTTCCTCTTCTGGCTTTACAGGCCCTGCTATATCAGAATGTAAAGAGGCTTTGCGCGATAAAGTAATTGTCCTTTGTAAATTAGAAGAGCTTGTTATGTTACTTGAGCAGGGAAAGGATATACGTGAGTTTCTTAAGGAAAAGATACAAGCCGCTATAATTCATAAAAATCCAATGTTCGAGCCATTAAAGAGTTGACGTGAACGATGAAAATCTCTGAAATAACTCGTCGAAATATAATAGATACCCTTCGGCTTGAAAATGTCATATGGAATGGTAGATTAGAGGAAGTTGATTTTCTTTCGAGGTTATATCACATTGATGAACTGCCATCTTACGATGGTAGGTTCACCTCGATGAGCGGGGACATTTATCAACATAGAGTAAACAATTATGATTGGCAAGATGATTGGGTATACGAGGATGGTAGGATAGAAATCCTGAAAGGCAGTGATGAAAATTTTCTCAAATTCCTATGTGAAATGATTCACCCAATTGTCAGGATTGACGAGAAGGAAGTTGTAAAACTACTTGGAATATTTAATGAACACTTGAACAAAGATGGTTTTAAGATTGTCCAAAACGATATAATTTCTGGCCGGCCAATATATACATACCAAAGCTATATTCCGGGTTCTAAACATCATTTGGTATCTTCTCAAGTCTTACAAAAAAATCTAAATTCATCCTATGTTGATACCCAAATAAGAAGATTGCAAGAGTCTATTGATAGCGACCCCGAACTGGCAATAGGTACTGCTAAAGAATTTGTCGAAACAGTCTGTAAGACTATATTAGAGGAAAAGCAAATTGTTTTCGATAAAAATGAAGATTTGCCTAAATTAGTGCGCCTTACATTGAAGCAATTGAAATTAGCCGCAGAAGATATTCCAGAGCATGCCAAAGCAGTTGAGACAATTCGGGTAATGCTTCAAAACCTCGCCTCAATTTCAAATGGATTATCTGAACTTCGGAATCCATATGGGACAGGTCATGGGAAACATGCAAAATCCAAAGGATTGGAACCACGTCATGCGCGTCTAGCGGTTGGCGCGGCAACGACCCTTGCTGTTTATATATTTGAAACATATTCTAATCAACAGAAGAACAGTAAATGACCCATTTCACTGAATCCGTCCTTGAAGAAGCTGTCATTGAATATTTTGTTTCTCATGGCTTTCAAATCCGATATGGCCTTGAAATTGCTCCCGGCGAACACGATGCATTTCGGCAAAACTACCAACAAGTTCTACTTAAAAGCAAACTGCAGGAAATGCTAGTTCGGATAAATCCTAATTTGCCCAATGAAGCGATTGAGGACGCTTCTCGCAAAATTATCAACCTGCCCCTCCTTCATCCGGGGCTGGAAGCTAACAATCGGGCGTTTCATAAATATCTCAACGATGGAGTTGACATTGAATATTGCAATAATGAAGGTCGAATCATTGGAGATAAAGTTTGGCTAGTTGATTTCGTCCATCCGGAAAACAACGATTTTCTTGCGGTAAACCAATTTACTATTATTGAAAACCACAATAACCGTCGACCGGATGTGATTATTTTCCTAAACGGCATACCGATTGGTGTCATCGAACTTAAAAACCCTGCTGATGAAAATGCCACCATTAGAAAGGCATTTCAACAAATCCAGACTTATAAAAAAGAAATTCCTACTCTGTTCGTTTACAACGAGCTTGTTATCATCTCGGATGGTATTGAGTGCAGAGTCGGGTCATTTACTTCACCATGGGAACGGATGATGCCTTGGCGAACGATGGATGGCGAGGATATCGCACCAGCCACAATTCCCCAAATTGAAGTCTTGATTAAGGGCATATTTAATAGGCATCGTCTTCTCGACTTACTTCACCATTTCATCGTTTTCAATGAGGATGACGGAAAAGTGGTAAAGAAGGTGGCCGCTTATCACCAATTTTTTGCGGTTAATAAAGCATTGCAAGAGACTATTGAAGCATCTTCTCCAAAAGGCGACCGTCGAATCGGAATTATTTGGCACACACAAGGCTCAGGGAAGAGTCTGACGATGGCTTTTTTTGCCGGCAAGGTAATAGCCCACCCCAAGATGCGAAACCCAACGCTGGTTATTTTAACTGACCGTAACGACCTCGACGACCAGTTATTTGGCACTTTTTCAACTTGCAAAGACCTAATTCGGCAAACTCCAGTTCAAGCGAAAGATAGACAGAATCTTCGTGAACTGCTCTCTGTAAGTTCTGGCGGTGTCGTATTTTCCACTGTCCAAAAATTCATGCCTGATAAGGGCGAAACCTATCCAACCCTTTCCGAACGGACAAATATTGTTGTGATTGCGGATGAGGCACATCGCTCTCAATATGATTTCATCGACGGCTTTGCTCGTCACATGCGAGACGCATTGCCCCATGCATCATTTATTGGATTTACTGGGACACCAATTGAACTGAGCGACCGCAATACAAAACAGGTATTTGGCGACATTATCAGTGTTTATGATGTCGAACGAGCTATCGAAGATAAGGTAACTGTCCCAATCTATTACGAAGCACGATTAGCCAAAATCGACCTTCTTGAAAACGAACGCCCCAAAGTTGACAAGGAATTTGAGGATGTTACTGAAGGGGAAGAAGAATTCATCCGTGAAAAGCTGAAAAGCAAGTGGGCACGGCTAGAAGCGATGGTTGGTGCGGAAAAACGACTGAAACAACTTGCTGAAGATATTGTCAATCATTTTGAGGCTCGATTAGATGCCATGGATGGCAAGGGGATGATTGTAACCATGAGCCGCCGCATTGCGGTCGATTTGTTTGAACAAATAATCCGTTTACGTCCACAATGGCAAAGTGAAGATGATGCCAAGGGAGTCATTAAGGTCATTATGACGGGTTCAGCCTCCGACCCAGATATATGGCAGAAGCACATCCGTAATAAAGCTGGGCGCAAGGATATTGAGAAGCGATTCAAAGACCCATCCGACCCAATGAAACTTGTGATTGTGCGCGATATGTGGCTCACAGGGTTCGACGTACCTCCACTTCATACAATGTACGTAGACAAACCCATGAAAGGTCATGGGTTGATGCAAGCCATTGCTAGGGTCAATCGGGTTTTCAGTGACAAACCGGGGGGATTAATTGTGGATTATTTGGGTATCGCGGAGTCGCTTAAAGAAGCATTGGCCGAATATACCACTAGCGGTGGAGCAGGTGAGGTGGCTCTTGACCAAGAAGAAGCTGTAGCCGTGATGCTCGAAAAATATGAAATTGTATTTGACCTATTCAACGGATTTAATTGGTCACTGTATTTCAAAGGAACAGCCGGTCAAAAAATGAGTGTTATTCCACAGGCCATGGAACACATTCTAGCAAAAGAAAAGGGTAAGGAAAGGCTATTACAGCATGTCACGGAACTTTCAAAAGCCTTTGCCCTATCTATTCCTCACCCAGAAGCCATTCGAATTCGAGATGATGTCGGTTTCTTTCAGGCTGTTCGAGCGGGATTGGTAAAAACTACAGCTCATAAAGATGGCTCGTCTTATGAGGATTTAGATTACGCAGTTAGGCAAATTGTGTCGCGGGCCGTGGCTCCACAGGGGGTTGTTGATATTTTTACAGCCGCAGGTTTACCCAGACCAGACATTTCGATTTTATCCAATGAGTTTATGGAAGGAATCAAGAACCTTCCCCAGAAACATTTAGCGGTTGAACTGCTCCAGAAACTTCTCAATGATGAAATCAAAACAAAGGCGAGAACCAATCTCGTCTTATCTCGCTCGTTTTCCGATATGCTCAAGGCAACTCTTCAGCGGTATCAAAGCCGTTCCATAGAAGCTGCACAGGTCATCAGTGAGTTAATTGAGATGGCGAAGCAGTTCCAGTTAGCAAACCAGCGCGGAGTTCTACTTGGCCTGAATGATGACGAATTGGCTTTTTATGATGCACTCTCAACCAATGATTCCGCGAAACAGGTGCTGGGAGACAAAACTCTCAGTATCATTGCTCGTGAAGTTTTACAGACCGTTCGAGGAAATGTAACCATCGACTGGACAGTCAAAGAAAGCGTTCGAGCCAATCTGCGGCGTATGGTCAAACGAATTTTGAGAAAATACGGTTATCCACCTGATATGCAGGAGCAGGCTACCGTCACAGTGCTAGAACAGGCAGAACTATTAGCAAAAGATTGGGCTGATTAGAACCTAATTCGCAAGATATATATCAAT
>DATMYU010000603.1:0-8188 GCA_035560775.1 Desulfosporosinus sp. | reverse complement strand
AATTATGCTGCCCAAAACTTATACTTTCTGTCTAAGTATATTAAAGCCAGGAAATAAAAACGGCTGTCTATTTTCCCTGCAAGTGGAGACAGATATTTATTGCATAAGTTCAAGCTTCTTTATGTAACTTCTCCTTTCCATAGTTTTTTCTATTGGCTTTTTATATGGATTTTTTATTACGCACAGATAATCCTGCTTTTTTGTGGTTGATCATTTCCCCTGCACAAAATAAAATACAGTCCATTTTTCCAAATGAGACTGTACTTTTTATTTTTTCGAGACACGCATTGTTAGTTCTAAGAGCCGAAAAATCCTTTGCCCGCTGCGTTATCCATATGAAGGATGCTAAAATTCGAACTTCCCCAAGTTGTCCTGTATACGCTTCAATGCTTCTCTGAGACGTTTTGTATTAATCGTCAGCGAAATGCGGAAATAACCTTCGCCATACTCACCATAACCGTTACCTGGAGTGAGTACTACGCCAGTCTTATCTAGGACTAATTCACAGAAAGACGTCGATGTAAATCCTCTCGGTACTCTAGGCCAAATGTAGATCGTAGCCTTTGGCCTTTCAACGTTCCACCCTAAAGCAGTCAACCCTTCGATAACAATATCTTGTCGTTCCTGATAGATCTTACGAATTTCTTGGATAATATCCTGATTCCCTAAAAGTCCTTCAATGGCAGCCACTTGAATTGCCTGAAAAACCCCAGAGTCAATGTTCGATTTGATTCGACCAAGCGCTTCGATAACCCTTGCATTTCCCGCTGCCCAACCGATTCTCCAACCCGTCATATTATAGGTTTTCGACATTGAATGAAATTCAATTCCAACCTCCTTAGCGCCTGCAACCTCTAGAAAGCTCAAGGGTTTATAACCATTAAAAGCAATTTCTGAGTAAGGCCCATCATGACAAACGATAATATCATATTTTTTAGCAAAGGCGATGACCTTTAAATAGAAGCTTTCATCCGCTATTGCGCCTGTAGGATTATTAGGATAATTCAAGAACATAAGTTTAGCCAGACGAGCTACCTCTTCTGGAATCAGGTCCAAATCAGGCAAGAAGCCGTTTTCTTCTTTGAGCGGCATAATATAAGGAACGCCTCCCGCAAGTAAGGTCCCGACGCCATAGACCGGGTAGCCAGGATCTGGAATCAAGGCCACATCGCCTGGATTCAGATAACAAAAAGCAATGTGAGCAATCCCTTCTTTGGATCCAATAAGAGTAACCACTTCTTTTTTCGGGTCAAGTTCAATATTCGAACGCCGTTTATACCACTCCGCTACCGCTCGGCGAAACTCTAGCATACCTACATAAGAAGGATAGCGATGATTCGCTGGATTGCGCGCAGCTTCTACCAACTTGTCGATAATATGGTCCGGTGTTGGGAGATCGGGATCTCCAATCCCTAGACTAATGACATCTACCCCTTTTGCGGTGGCCTCTGCTATCTTTTCGTCAATCCGTGCAAATAAGTACGGTGGTAAGGATTGAATCCGTTGTGCTTCCTCCATGATAAAAATAAATCCTCCTTCAAAGCTTAGTCAATTTGCACGATTTTCTTAGTCCGTCGATAACAACCATTCGCCCTTAAACACATACGTCGCAGGGCCCGTCATATAGACATGATTATCGAGTCCCCATTCAATAAATAAGTCTCCACCCGGTAGATGGACAGTCAGTGCACGTTCTGTTTTATGGTTGAGCACAGCGGCAACCACAGAGGCACAGGCACCCGTCCCGCAGGCCAATGTCGGTCCAGCTCCCCGCTCCCAAACCTTCATGGTTATTTCCTCAGGTGAATTGACTTGGATGAACTCGACATTAGTTTTGCGTGGAAACAATAGATGTTTCTCAATTGCCGGGCCAAAACGCTCAAAATCCAGCGTGACAAAATCCTCCACAAAAATAACGCAGTGTGGGTTCCCCATGGAAATGGCCGTATATTGGAAGGTTTCTCCTAACACTTCCAGGGGTTGTCCCACCACAGGCTCCCCTTGGCCCAAAACTGGAATAAGATCTGCCCGTAAAATGGGCTCACCCATATCCACGCATACCCCTTGAACCTGACCGTCTTGAATATTAAGATTAAGAGTCAGAACACCTGCCAGAGTTTCCACACGCATTGGGTTATGTATGACAATCCCTTGATCATATACATACCGTGCAAAACAACGGATACCATTCCCACACATTTCTGGTTCAGTTCCGTCCGAATTCAAGATACGCATCCTAGCATCTGCGACTTTGGAAGGCAGAATTACGATTAATCCGTCCCCTCCAATTCCAAATTGCCGATGGCAAAACTTCCTGGCCAACTTTGGGTAATCCACATCCGCCGCAACAGAAAAATGGTCCAGGAAAACGAAATCATTCCCTAGACCATGCATTTTAATGAACTTCATCGTGTTCCTCCCTCTCCGTATCTCAATCCGCTGGCTTACCGCACTAACTTTCACTTCTTAATTGGATAAGTGGTGCTTAGACCCTAGATGAGTTCAACTAATACTTATGATCATAATTAAAAATCTCTTATATCCTACGCATTATCTGTCTAAAAGGATACTACGCCTGATGAAGTGGGTCAACCATTTAAAGCAAGTATACACGAGGAGGAAAAGAGTTATCTATTGTACGTTATTGTAGGGCACTATTGCATCGTGCCCTACCCGTTTCTATTCCCGCAGAAGGAACTATTGCATCGTGCCCCCCTACCTAGCTATGACTGTTTTTCCTTGCCAGCTGTTCCTCAATAGCCGAGCAAATCCGATCAAAACGGACGGTCCACCGGCCACACAGAGGATCAAAATCCATTGCCAAGCTTGTAGCGGTGCTGTCTTAAAGATCGCTTGCAAAGGAGAAAGATAAATAACACTGAGTTGCATGATCGTTGAGATTAGTACCGCCCCAACAAGATAAGTATTTGTGAATAGACCCACTTCAAAGATACCCCGTTCTTCAGATCGGCAATCGAAAACGTGAAACAACTGGGAAAACACCAGAGTACTAAAAGCCATAGTTCGAGCGCCTAACATATTGACCCCCATAAAAAGTGCGGCTACGAACACAAAGAGGGTTCCCAGTCCGATCATAGTCCCTCTTACGCCAATTTTACTGGCTAAGCCGCGCGCAAAAATGCTTTCTCCCGGAACCCTGGGCGGACGGTTCATAATACCCGGTTCAGCTCCGTCTACCCCTAAAGCCATGGCTGGCAAACCGTCAGTGACTAAATTAACCCATAAGATTTGAATTGGAAGCAGAGGGAGCGGCAAACCTACAAGGGTCGCAATAAACATTGTTAGGACTTCGCCTAAGTTGCAAGAAAGCAAATAGCGAATAAACTTCCGAATATTATCGTAAATCCCCCGGCCCTCTTCCACTGCGGCCACAATCGTCGCAAAATTATCATCGCCCAAAACCATTGCTGAAGCTTCCTTAGTCACATCTGTTCCAGTTTTGCCCATCGCTACCCCAATATCCGCCTCTTTGACCGCCGGAGCATCATTCACACCATCTCCAGTCATAGCCACCACTTGTCCACGATTTTTGTAGGAACGCACAATTCTAAGTTTGTCTTTGGGTGTCACGCGAGCGAAGACGGAAACATCCATGATACGCTCGCTTAACTCCCGATCCGAGAGCCGCTCAAGTTCCGCTCCGGTTACGATCCCGCCACCTGTTCCGCGTAAAATCCCCAACTCATACGCGACGGCCTCTGCCGTTAAGCGATGATCGCCCGTAATCATGACCGGTTTAATACCAGCCTGCCGACAGACTTTAATCGCTTTGACAGCACTTGCTCTCGGTGGATCGATCATTCCCAGCAATCCAACAAACGTCAACCCTTGTTCAATATGCTCATCGAGGGTCTCAGAATCTGACAACGGTTTTTCGGCAACTGCAAGGACCCTGAGAGCATGCCGTGCCATTTCATCATTAGCCCGCATAATGCTCCGCACACGTTCCTGGGACAGCTCCACGACCCCTTGGGCTGTTAACTCACGTCGACAAAGTCGCAGGACCATATCCGGGGCCCCTTTGGCATAGGCAATCTTGCCCTGTTTCGTCTGATAAACAACGCTCATCCGTTTCCGGTCTGAGTCAAAGGGCAACTCCCCAATTCGCTCTTGTTTGCGTTCCAGAACTTCACGCCATATCCCCGCCTTAGCAGCGGCCACCAGAATGGCACCCTCTGTCGGATCTCCCTCAACACCCCAAGGAGCATCATTTCCCTTAGAACGAAAAAGCCCTGCAACCTGAACCCCCTTCTTCGTCAAGCTGGCATTATTGCAAAGGGCCGCAATCGTTAAAGCTGCCCGCAGCGGATCCCGATCTTTCTCCGGATCAGCGCCATGGAACTCTCCTTTAGGATCATACCCTTGTCCAGTAACAGTAATCTTCCGTCCATCGGAGTAAATTTGACGCACGGTCATTTCGTTCTGGGTCAGCGTCCCCGTCTTATCGGAACAAATGACTGTTGCGCACCCCAGGGTTTCAACGGCTGGAAGTTTCCTAATGATCGCCTGCCGTTTAACCATTCGTTGCACCCCTACCGCCAAAGCTACAGTGACAATCGCAGGCAAACCTTCTGGAATGGCAGCCACCGCCAACGAGACTCCAGTAAAGAACATTTTATAAAAACCCTCTCCTCTTAAAACTCCCGTCACTACCACAGCGGCACAGACGAGAAAACTGATCAAGACCAACCACTTACCCAGTTCGGCTAAACGCTTCTGCAAAGGAGTTTCTTCATCTTCCACGCCTTGAATCATACCGGCAATAACGCCCATCTCCGTGTCCATCCCCGTCGCCACAACCACCCCAGCCCCCCGACCATTAACTATGGAAGTCCCCATATACCCCATATTTCGACGATCTGCCATAGGCGTGAGTTCATCCTGCAGCGGTGAAATACTTTTGCCCACAGAATGAGATTCCCCCGTCAAAGCGGACTCTTCAACTTGCATATTGACAGCCTGAATCCAGCGCACATCAGCCGGAATGCGATCCCCAGCTTCCAGAAGCACAATATCCCCCGGCACAACGTCTGCAGCCGGAATCCGTTGCTCTAGACCTTCTCTCAACACCTTGGCTTCAGGAGCGGTGAGAGAACGGAGGGATTCCATGGAACGCTCCGCGCGATACTCCTGTACAAAACCGAGAATAGCATTGATAATAAGGATTGCCAAGATCGTGATTGCATCCGCTATTTCCCCTAGAAGTCCAGAGACAACCGTGGCTGACAGTAAGACTAAAACCATAAAATCTTTAAATTGTCCCAGGAACAGAAACACAGGGTGAATCCCCTTTTTGACCGCTAAAGCATTTTTTCCAACCTCTTGTAACCGCCGACGAACCTCTTTAACACTTAACCCTTTTCCTGGATGTACATCCAAGGCCTTAGCCACGTCAAGCCAAGGCAACACATGCCAAGCCTGTTGCCGCATGCCTTTCCTCCTCCTTTTGCTGTAAAAACAGTTTTCCAGGGCTTTGTCCCTTTTGTAGTACATGCTTATTCCCTAAGCTCTGGAAAAATGCCTCGCCAGAACAAGTGTGTTATACTAAAAAGCAATTCAATTCAAGCGATGAAAGGAGTTCTACCCATGGCGTTAGACGGTGTAACCCTCGCCTACTTAGTAAACGAGCTTGCTCCACAACTGATTGGAGCACGTATTGATAAAATTTTTCAACCAGAAAAGGATGAAATCCACTTCTCATTACGTCAGCAAGGATCAAGGCGCCTCCTGCTTAGTACCAATGCAACTTCCTCCCGCTTCCACCTCACCCAAGAAAACAAAAAAAAACCAACCTCACCACCCATGTTTTGTATGATTCTCCGTAAACACCTCGAGGGTGGTAAACTTGTCAGCCTCCACCAAAGTGATCTGGAACGAGTCGTAACCTTTGAAATTCAAAATTACAATGAACTTGGCGATTTAGTCATCCTGCATCTTCACTTGGAAATTATGGGGAAACACAGTAATCTCATCCTCGTTGATCCAGCGACGAATACAATTCTCGACGGCCTTAGGCGGTATTCGCATGCCTTAAGCCGCTATCGTGAAGTTTTACCAGGACGGACTTATCTCTCCCCCCCTTCTCAGGGAAAAAAGCCCCCCCTCGCGGATGAAGAACTTTGGCGACAGGCCCTTTATGAGGAAGATCTTGATCGTCCCATTACCAGCATTCTTCTCTCCCGCTTCGCCGGAATCAGTCCCGAATTGGCACGGGAAATCGTCATCCAAGCCGAATTAACTACAGATACCCACCTCAATCAGCTCGGCGAGATTGATTTTGCACGGCTTTTTCAGGCCTATCGCCGCTTGAGCAACCCCGAAGGCGTTCCCGACACTTCACCGTGCCTCTATTATAAGTCTGCACCTCCATCCCTGCCCGCCGCGTTCACATTTACCCCCTTTCAACAATACCAGGAGTTACGAATGCAAACCGTTCCATCGTTAAATGATGCGATCACTGGCTTTTATCAGTCGAAATCCACCAATAACACCCTTGAATCGAAACGAGGCTCTCTGCGCAAAGTCGTAGAAGAACAGCATACCCATTTCAGCAAAAAGCTTAAAATATATGACCAAGCCATGTCCAACGCGGACTCTGGACTTGCGTATCAAAAGTGGGGAGAACTCCTTACCGCAAACCTCTACCATATGCCGGAAGGATCACTTGAAATCACGGTGGAAGATTATTATGACCCATCTCTTGCTTCTGTGACTATTCCCCTCAATCCCCATCTAAGCGCTATTGACAACGCTCAGCGTTATTACAAGCGCTATAACAAAGCGAAAGCCACACTACGCCAAACTCAGCCCCTCAAAGAAGCCGCACTCGATGAAGTGAAATACCTCGAGTCCTTACGGGTTAGTTTGGATCAGGCGTCCACCCTTTTAGAGCTTGACGAAATTCATGCTGAGCTAGTCAGTCAAGGCTATTTAGCCGGAAAACATCTAAAAAAGGATAATCCTAAACAAAAAAAAGGTCGCCTCAAGGCGAAGACGAAAGCAAAGTCTCCCAAGGTGGTTCCTCAACCGAGAGTCTATCGCTCCAGTCGGGGCAGAACCATCTACGTGGGAAAAAATAATGCTCAAAATGATTGGTTGTCGTTGCACAAAGGCAAACCAAATGACCTTTGGCTCCATGTCAAAGTAATTCCTGGCTCACACGTCCTAGTTCCCCTAGAAGATGGAGAAGAATTCCCGGATGATACCACTCTAGAAGAAGCGGCCGCCCTAGCCATCTATTACAGCCAAGCTCGCGGTTCTTCACAGGTTGCAGTGGATTATACACATGTCAAACAGCTGAAGAAACCAAACGCGGCCAAGCCCGGAATGGTGATCTATGAACAGAACTGGACCCTATACCTCACGCCTAAACCGGAAATCTTGGAGCGTTTACTAGCCAGCGAAATGCTTCCAGAGTGAAGGAAACCACAAAGTTAAGAAGAGCAGAAATCCACAAGTGATTTCTGCTCTTCTTAACTTTGTAGTTTCTTTTGAGCTCACTAAAGCCACCTTGCTAATTTCACACACTGGTACGAAGAGAACAGCTCCATCTACCTTTATGCGCAATGAAGCGAGGCCTCAACGCAATTAGCTGTCTCTAGAATCTTTTTCGCTTTTTCCACTTCTTCAAGCGTCCCATGCACAATCAGCAGGAACTTATCCGCCTTTATAGAAGTTTCGTATTTTACGATACTGTCCTTCGGAATGCCAATGCTGTATAATGCTGCCCCAAAAGCATTTAGTCCGCCCATAAGAGTAGCCCCTTCAAGAGCACCTATTATCCAGGTCACAAGCGGACCCCCTACAACGAGGGGGCCAATCCCTGGAACGAAAAAGAACGCGGACCCAAATAGAAATCCCCATAATCCACCCCAGAATGCCCCTAACTTCCCCCAGTATTTGACGCGGTCACCGATGTTATAATAGCCCACCACATGTTCATCCGTCTGAAAGTCCTTGCCCACGACGGATAATTTTTTCATGTCAAATCCTGATTTCTGGAGTTCCTTGATAGCCGCCTCAGCCTCAGGGTGGGTGTTGAAAACAGATACAACTGAATTTTCCACTGACAAACGCTCACAACCTTTCTTTTTAATAGCTCCTGATCTAGATTATGACAATGACATTTACCTTTCATTCTACAACGGCCTATTTATATCCTTCTTCA
>DATMYU010000602.1:0-3229 GCA_035560775.1 Desulfosporosinus sp. | reverse complement strand
CACTTTCTATCACCTACTATTATACATTTTTCAAAGAAAACTTGGCTGGTGCCCGAAGACACTGTCTTCGCACGTATTAGCCATTCTGTCAGCCGCAGGTGCAGGCGGCCGCCTAGTTGCACTTATACCACCCGAATTATGCCACCCAAAACTTATACTTTCTGATTGGTATAAAAAGAGCAAGAGGTACTTAGTTGATTAAACCAAGTGCCTCTTGCTTAAATGTTTGTGCTTAAAGTATGAGTAGGTTTAATAGTTGCCTTTTTAGATCTAATGCCACGCTAGAAAGCAACATCTCATCAGGATCACGTGGGTGAGGAAAGGGGATTTTGAACTCCTGGATAATCCGAGCGGGACGTTGACTCAGCACAACGACCCTATCTGAAAGAAGAATAGCCTCATCAATATCGTGTGTGATTAATAAAACGGTATGCCGGGTCCGATTCCAGATATTTAAAAGCCAGAGTTGCATTTCCCGCCGAGTTAAAGCGTCCAAAGCGCCAAAGGGCTCGTCTAGAAGCAACATTTTCTTGCCAAAGAGAATCGTCCGAAGTAAAGCTCCGCGTTGTCGCATACCACCAGATAACTGATGAGGGTAATGCTCAGAAAATGGAGAGAGACCAAATTGCTCTAACCATTCTTTAGCTTCTACTCGCGCTTTACGTTTGTCTTTATGCAGAATCTCGCATCCCAAGAGCACGTTTTCTAGCAGGGTCCGCCAGGGTAACAGTAAATCTTTTTGAGGCATATAACCGATATTTCCTAGCGTCCCCTGGATTGCCTCACCATCCAATACAATTTTTCCTGTATCTGGAACCTCGATTCCAGCTACTAGATTGCAAATCGTACTCTTGCCACAGCCTGACGGTCCGATCAGGGAAACGAAAGAACCCGTCTCGACCTCTAAATCCAGCGTTTGTAAGACATCCATGGCTTGGTGCTTTTGTGGGCTAGCGTATGATTTGGAAAGACCTCTAAGCGAAAGTCCCATGT
The DNA here is from genome assembly GCA_035560775.1 of Desulfosporosinus sp. Lineage (GTDB taxonomy): Bacteria > Bacillota > Desulfitobacteriia > Desulfitobacteriales > Desulfitobacteriaceae > Desulfosporosinus. The sequence goes on along the minus strand of DATMYU010000602.1, from coordinate 2,236 downwards.
TACCCTCCTTAGGATTTGGGCAAGAAATCGTTTGTGTAGGCCTTGGAGGAATCAATCATCTTAGGCAACAAGTTACGCTCGACGAGCCATTTTGCATATCGCTCCCAAACGACGTCCTTCTGTATCCCCCACTGGGATGCATCGGCTTGATACCTGGGGCTAAGCCAAGCCTGGCTGCTGCGGATTAACTCTGGATTGGCCTCGGGTGCATTCTTGATTAATATCTCGGCCGATTCTGTCGGATTCTTGATCGCGTATTGATAACCATCACTAACTGCTTGCATAAAATGGCGCGTCAGTTCTGGTTGGGATTGTGTCATTTTCTCATTAGTAATCAAGACAGGAGTATAAAAGTCAAGAGCTGGGTCAACGTCTTTAAGCCAAATCATATTCAAAGCCTGTTTGCGCAATTCTGCCTCTTTGCCCGTCCAACCATAAAAAATCCAGGTTAAATCAATATCTTTTGTTAACGACATGAGTTGGTCCGCTTCTCCGATATTGACCATTTTGATCTTCGAGAAATCAGCGTTATCCTTTTGCATAAGTGCTTTAAGAATCGCATCTTCTGAGGGTAGTCCCCACCCGCCGTAAGTCTTCCCTTCGAAGTCTTTGGCCTTGAGAATATTCTTTGCCGTTGGTGAAGCAAACCCTGAAGTGTTGTGTTGTATGATAGCTGCAAGCGAGAGAATCGGCACATCGTTAGCGCGTGCCGTGGTCACTTGTTCCTGAAAACTTACTCCGAAGTCAGCTTTTCCGGCCGCTACAAGCTGCTCAACATTTCCGGAACTAGAAGGCTGGATGAATTTAACCTCTAAACCCTCCTTAGCGAAATACCCCTTTTCTTGGGCGACAAAAAGTCCGGTATGATTTGTATTAGGGGTCCAATCCAACATTAAGGTTACGGCGGTAAGTGGCTTAGGCGCGGCTGGAGTGGGTGATGTTGATCCAGCCCCACAGCCTGATAGTGTAAGCAGCGAAATAATTAATAGAGCAAATAGCTTTTTCATACTATATTTCTCCCCTCTAATTTTCGTTTAAGTGGAGTCTTTGTTTTTGCTATGGAGCCAAGGTAAGGCGAGCCGTGCAAGAATAGAAATCAGAACGTAGTAGAGAAAACTCAAGACGGTGATCGCAAAAATTGCGGCAAAAACGCGGTCTGTCAAAAAAGAGTGGGACGAACGCGTCAGATAAACGCCTAATCCCGAGCTAGACCCCAACCATTCTCCAATCACGGCCCCCATCACGCTATAGGTGGCGGCGATTTTCAATCCTGCAAAAAGTGAAGGTAAGGCGTGAGGCCAACGAACGATATAAAACATTTGCCAACTTGAGGCCCCCATGCTTCTTAATAAATTAAGGAAGTCAGGGTCAGGTAATTCCAGTCCTTCGATTAAGCTGATGGTAATCGGAAAATAACAGACAATAATGACGATCATAATTTTAGGCAGTAGTCCATAACCCAGCCATAGGATCAAAAGAGGTGCAACCGCTATCAGTGGAACTGTCTGAGAAATAATAAGCAATGGATATAATAGGCGTTTTATCCAAGGGCATAGAACCATCACGCCCGCAGTGATCAGGCTGAAGATAACGGCAAGCGCAAAACCAACCGTTGTTTCAACAATTGTTGTGAGGGTATGCATCCAGATAAGCTGGCGGGTCTCCCATAAGGCTTTGGCGATTTGAGTGGGAGTTGGGAGAAGCCATAGGGGAACATGAACAGCCATAATCACCATTTGCCATGCCACAAGCAAAAAAAGAAAGAACAGTAGGGATGGGGTCCACTTCCACTTTAACCAACCCATTATTTATTTCGATATTTGTCGATTTTTTCACTGATCGTTGAGCCTGTCGGGACATAATCCATTTTAATGTAAGCCATCACTCTCGAAGCTCCAGCACGAAGGCAAGCTTCCTGCGCATCTTTAATGATTGCCCAAAGCTGATCTGGTTCACCCTCCATGGTTGTCTCCATGGGTCCCACTTCATAGGGAACCCCACTGGCGGCTATGACTTTGATCGCCTCGTCCACAACCTCATAAATACGAGATTCTTCAACTTTTGGAACCACCTGTAAAGCCATAATAATTTTTGCCATTATAAATTCCTCTTTCTAAACTAGTCTAGTAAAAAAAGACACCGCATGTAATGCGACGTCCTTATTCTCCAATCCTCCCTCCGCTGGCATTACCCAGATCAGGTTAAGGGTCGGGCAGATTGCCCCTCTCAGCTAGAA
>DATMYU010000601.1:0-6815 GCA_035560775.1 Desulfosporosinus sp. | reverse complement strand
TAATTAGAATAACAATTTCGAGAAATCCAGAAATCCCTCATAAAATAGGGATTTCTTTTTTTAAGTTTTGTTGAAAGTTCTGAGTAGCCCCCGCATGGCATAGGTATTAGTGAATCGGACAAGGAGGATGAAATCATGGATTTAATGTATACTATACCGGCTGCTATCGGCTTGGGGGCACTTCATTCTTTAGAACCAGGGCACGGAAAAGGGGTAATAACAGCTTATCTTATTTCTTCAGGTGCGAAGATTAAAGATGCAGTTATGTTAGGCATTATTTCGGCATCAGCGCACACACTATCTATTGCTCTCTTAGCCTTTTCAGCTTCATCCACCATCAAAATCCTTTTCAACCATAACCTTTCCAACTGGTTTCAGTTAGTGTCAGGGATTATCGTTATCTATATAGGATTAAATATCATCTCGCAAAGGATTTTCTCGCCCATAGGGGCAAAAAAAAAATCTTCTCATGATCATAATCACGGTCAATGTCATTGTGGTCATGATCATGGGACCCCAACTACAAACACCTCGTCTACCCTGCGAGGTTTATTTCTGACAGGATTCTTTACAGGACTTGTCCCCTGCCCAAGTGCCTTAGCTATCCTTCTTGCAGCGGTCTCAGTCGATAAAATTCCTTTAGGCTTGGGTCTGGTGGGAGCATTTTCAATGGGTGGCGCTATTACGATGGTGACTATTGGTATATTAGTTGTTCGGGCAGGTAATTCTGTAAAACGGCTTGAAAAATGGCACGTTGTGAATCGTTTAGCACTTGCTTCGTCATTGTTGATAGTATTTCTGGGAGGAGCTTTGATCCTTCAGTCCGTTAGCCAGTTTGGGGCCTCAACAACTTTAAAACAAAATATCCTAATAAATTATCAGCCAAGTAATATCGCAAGGTGATTCACAGCACAATATTTTATTAAAGGGCCGAGGCATGCGCTCGGCCCTTTTACGGTAACTAAGGTGAAGCAAAGGAAGTGTCGTAAATGCTAACACCTAGCTTGGAGGATTACTTAGAGGAAATATATCGGTTTTCGTTATCGCTTAATACGGTCCGAGTAACGGACATAAGTAAACGACTTAAAGTTGCCTTGCCATCAGTAACCAAAGCCCTCTATAAATTGAGAGACCAGAGTTACATAAAATACGAACGATATGGCGAAATCAAGCTTACCGATAAAGGTAACGAATTTGGGTCCTACTTAGTAAGGCGGAATCAATTGCTGCAGGAGTTTCTTGCTTTAATATGTAGCAAGTGTAACTTTGCTGTTGAGGCTGAAGCTATGGAACATTACCTTTCCGCTGCAACAATTGAGGCCATCAAAATTCTAGTGGAGTTCATGAAAGTCAATCCATCTTGGCAACAAGCCTTTAAAGAGTTCATGGATTTAAGAAGTTAGGAAATCTTAGTATTGTCTATTCTATTACATGCCAATTTCCCGATAAAGTTAGAATACAATCGTCTAGGCTAAGCCTAAAAAGTATGCTACCTGAGCTATGATGAAACATACTGTGAACGCAATGGCAGTGGGAATGATAAAACCCATAAAGGTCCACTTTTTACTTCCTGTCTCTTTGTACATACTGAGCAAGGTTGTCGCACAGGGCCAGTGGAGAAGGGCAAAGAGCATCGTATTGAAAGCGGTTAGCCAAGTCCAGCCGTTGGCAAGCAGAACTTTTTTTAATTCGAACAAGCTATCAAAATCGGTCAATTGTCCTGTAGCAAGATAGCACATGAGTAGGACGGGTACCACGATTTCGTTAGCCGGGAGCCCTAAGATAAAGGCCATTAGGATAAAACCGTCCAGTCCAATGGCCTTGGCAATAGGATCTAGAACTCCAGCGGTATAGGCAAGGACACTGACGTCGCCGATGTAGACATTCGCCAGAATCCAGGTGAGCGCTCCAGCCGGAGCTGCTACAACAATTGCTCGGCGCAATACAAAAATCGTACGGTCAATAATTGAACGATAGAAAACGGCGCCGATCTTAGGTTTGCGATAAGGAGGTAGCTCCAAAACCATAGATGAAGGCTCTCCTTTGAGAAGTGTTTTGGACAAGGACCATGATACTGCAAACGTAACCGCAATTCCGAGCAGGACTAAGAGCGTGATCATACCGGCCGCCAGAAGTGATTGAGAAAATGCAAATGCACTGGTCACGAAGATCGAAGAGATGGCGATGAGTGTGGGAAAACGTCCGTTGCAGGGAACAAAGTTATTGGTCAGTATGGCAATCAAGCGTTCTCTGGGAGAATCAATAATCCTTGCAGACACGATCCCAGCTGCGTTGCATCCAAAACCCATACACATTGTCAGGCATTGTTTCCCACAAGCTTTTGCTTTCTTAAACATATTGTCAAGGTTAAAGGCCACTCGTGGAAGATAACCTAGGTCTTCAAGGAAAGTAAACAAAGGGAAAAAAATGGCCATTGGGGGAAGCATCACAGCTATAACCCATGCCAAGGTACGGTACATACCTAGGACCAACACGCCATGCAGCCAGGCAGGGGCCTGAATCAGCTGAAACCATTGGGTAAGAATATCTTGAAAAGCAAAGAGCAGATTCGCGAGCATTTCTGAAGGTACGTTCGCTCCAGCGATGGTAAGCCAAAACACTGCGCCTAACAAGAGTAACATAAGTGGATAACCGAACACACGGGAGATAATAAGTTTATCAATTTTATCTTTCCAATTCGTCTGTATAGAGTCTTCCCGCAATACCACCCGTTCAGCGAGCTTTTCAGTATAAGCGAAGATATCTGTAACAACAAGGTCAGCTAAAGGCGTCCCTGAAGATAAACGGATAGATTCGGTATCTAAGTAAATCTTCAGAAACGGATCCATTGGATTGAGTTTGCTCATAGTGTCAACTCACCCCATTGATCTTGAAGTGCCACCGTTGTCTGTTTTTGCGCAGCTGCATAACGGCTGATGGTTTCAATAAATGAAATGTCACTATCTAAGAGCCGAAGTGCCAGCCATTTGGGATTTACTACTCTAGCTAAGTCTAGCTCATTGATTTTTGGAAGAAGTGCATTAATTGCCCGTTCAACCTCTTCGGAATAGGGAACCTGTTTCGGCCAGGTCTTTTTCTGTTCTACGGCCATTGTGTAGACCGCACTTTGCAGTTCTTGAAGCCCTTCACCATTCCTTGCTGCAGTGGGAATGATAGGAACGCCAAGTTCTTTTTGTAGTTCGTTGAAGTTTATGCTTAGCTTCTTTTTTCTCGCTTCATCGATCAAGTTTACACAAACAATGACCTTTGAGGATATCTCCATCACTTGCAGGGCTAAGTTAAGATTGCGTTCGAGAGAAGTTGCATCAAGAACGACAATGATCGCATCAGGTTGACCGAAGCAGATAAAGTCCCTTGCGATCTCTTCTTCAACACTGTGAGCGAGTAGGGAGTAGGTACCGGGTAAATCGACTAGTAAAAACGATTTATTTCGATATGAGTAATTTCCTTGCGCATTATCCACTGTTTTTCCGGGCCAGTTGCCAGTATGTTGATGTAAACCGGTAAGAGCATTAAATACGGTGCTTTTCCCGACGTTTGGATTCCCGGCGAGCGCGATCACGTACTGTTCACCGGTCGTTCTAATCCCAAACTGTTCCCTCATAACGCGGCCGGGATTTTTAAGCGCGTTAGAACTGTCTCCACTTTTTAACTTCATAGTTTTCACCTCAAAGATATTTTTAGCAAAACGTTTAGGTCAACAGTTTAACTTTGAGTCGATGTAAATTTGGTTGGCGTCTTCGCTCCGCAAGGCAATGACAGTATTGCGGACTAAGTAAGCAATAGGATCTCCGGCGGGGGCTTTCCCTATACAAGTAAGAACGGTCCCTGGGACAATGCCCAGGTCAAGGATTCGGCGACGGAGTAATCCTTTTACGTCCAAATGTATAACGTTAGATTTTTCACCGAGCTTTAGTGTGGATAAGGGCACAGGTAATGTCGTCATATGGGGTGATCTCCTTTCAAGGATTGTTAGACTGAGGTAACTTTTGGACAATACTATATTTTGTGGCTAAATGAGAGTTTGAAATATAGTATTTAACTTAGGAGCGGAGTGTTACCTCCTTGTATTGGCAATTTTGTGTAACTACTCATAAAAGAAGCCCTAGCTCACCTTAACTTCGGCATTGAACAACTTCTTAAAGAAAACGGTCAAAATCTAAACGTTCATTATGATATAATTACTGTGCTCAGCAGTCATAGCAATAGGAGTGGATAATATGGCACCAGGAATAAGCAGATTGAGATACACAGATGAAAAACTAGAAATGCCCAAGGTTACGAGAAAAATGTTAGTCAGAATATTGAGCTATTTTATTCCCTATCGGATGAAAATGCTTTTGGTCATAAGCTCAATTATACTTACTTCAATACTGGGACTTGTACCGCCGATCCTTATTAAGGATATAATAGACAAAGCCTTGCCACAAAAGGATTTAAAGCTTTTAAGTATCTATATTTTGATTTCCATAGGTATCACTATTATTCTTGGACTTTTAGATGTGGCTCAGTCTTATTTGAGCACGTTGATTTCAAAACACATTATATTGAACATGAAAAATCAAATGTATTCTCATTTGCAGCATATGTCTTTGAATTTCTATTCCAAGGCTTTGCCTGGAGAGATTAGTACCAGACTAACGAGTGATATCGATGGAATTCAAGATATATTTAACACAACTGTAATAAATGCCTTAAGCAGTTGTGTTGTTCTTGCTTCCACTGCAATCGTCTTAATAACGATGAATTGGAAGCTAGCCATTGTGGGTATGATCATATTGCCAACCTTTATAATCCCCACGAGAAAGGTTGGTAAGGTAAGATGGAAAATTGCTACTAATAGTCAAGAAAAAACTAGTGAACTATACCAGATTATCCAGGAGACTCTTAGTATAAGTGGGGCGATACTTACAAAGATATTTACTAAGGAGAAGGATGAATACGAAAAGTTTGAACATACAAATGAAGAGGTTATAGGCCTACAAATAAAGGAATTGCTGGTCGGTAGATGGTTTAGGATGACAATAGGCACATTTTTAGCAGTTGGACCTATGTTGATTTATTTTTATGGGGGCTATTTATCCGTTAAGGGTGAGATATCAATAGGAAGTATAATAGCCTTTGTGGCGCTGCTGGGAAGGCTTTATATGCCAGTTTCACAACTGTCCAATATTCATATTGACGTTACAAGGTCATTGGCTCTATTTCAAAGGATCTTTGAGTATTTTGATCAGAAACAGGAGATAGATAATAAGCTAGAGGCTACTAGTCTTGCATTAATACAGGGTAAGGTTGATTTTGAAAAGGTTTATTTTTCTTACAACAGTAGGGTTCAAGTTCTAGAAAATATTAGCTTTTCGGTAAATCCAGGCACCATGGTAGCCTTGGTTGGCTCCAGTGGTGCAGGGAAAACTACCATTACAAATTTAATCCCAAGATTATATGATGTTATTGAAGGATGCATAAAAATAGATGGTAGGGATATAAGAGATGTTACCTTGGAGTCGCTTCGCAAGCAGATTGGTATAGTCATGCAAGAGCCTTATCTTTTTAATGACACCATAGAAGAGAATCTCAGATATGGGAGGAGTAACGCCACGCAGGAAGAGATTATCAAGGCTTGTAAAGCGGCATATATTCATGATTTTATTATGACGTTGCCGGATGATTATAAAACAGTGGTCGGAAATCGAGGCATAAAGCTATCGGGTGGAGAAAAGCAAAGGGTGTCTATTGCGCGGGTAATATTAAAAAACCCAAGAATTATTATTCTTGATGAAGCAACCTCCTCGTTAGATTCCGTCTCCGAGATGTATATTCAAAAGGCAATGGTACCCTTGTTAAAGAGTAGAACAAGTTTTGTCATTGCTCATAGATTGTCAACAATTCTTGCAGCGGATCAAATTTTCGTTATCGAAAGTGGAAAAGTTGCAGAAATTGGAACGCATGCGGAATTGATAAAAAAAGATGGCCTCTATAGACAACTTTATGAAACGCAGTTCAAGGCTCAGGTAGGGGCACGACGCGTCGTGCCCTCCGCGTTGTGAACTACTCTACGTCGTGGACCTAAGGCACGATGCATCGTGCCCCTACTACGTTGTGACCTTTGAAGTCATCGCTCCATATAATAAGGGCAGGGTGCAAATCGTTAGGAGGGATGCAGATGTTTGGTTATCGCAAACGTTTATTTTATCCGATACATGTTGAACGACCGGATCCTCTATTTGCTAAAGTTTTGCTCGAGCATTATGCTGGAAAGAATAGCGAGTTTTCTACGGCAGTTCAGTATTTGAATCATCGTTCGAATATGCCGAACCGTCATGTAAAGGAGCTTCTCAGTATCATCGCAGCTGAAGAATTAGGGCACATGGAACTCATTGCCGTAGCGATTAATAAATTGGGAGGACCACCGCTTTCTTACGCTAATTCACAAGGTGTTCCGTGGGGGATTAACTATATTGACCAAAGTGTGGATCCCATCAAAATGCTGCAGGTGGACATACAGACAGAGACCCGGGAAAATGAGCTGTACCGGCAGCATTTGGAGATGACTTGTGACCCAAACATGAAGCGGTTGATCAGTTTCTTAATAGGCAGGGAAGATGTACATAAACGTTTGCTCCAGAAAGCGCAGTCGTTATTCGGCGAAACTAGCTCGCCGGAAGAATTCAACGTGCTGATTTATGACTATAAAATCAGCTTGCAGATCTTAGAATAATGAACTGCGAGGCATACGGGGTCTAAGTGATCTTACAAATGTTAATAAATCTACAATTGGTTGCATAGTGACGAAG
>DATMYU010000600.1:0-8062 GCA_035560775.1 Desulfosporosinus sp. | reverse complement strand
GAAGTAAGGTGCGGTTAGGTTATGGCTTGAATCTAGAGCAAACTCAAAAACTCATGATGACTCCTGAATTGCGCCAAGCAATTACTATTTTACAGTTATCCGCACTCGAACTTTCCGCGTATGTTGAGGAGCAGATTTTGGAAAATCCTCTGCTGGAGGTACAAGAAGAAAGTGCGGACAAGGGAGAAGCAGAGTCCCCTGCAGAGGAAGAAAGATTGGCCGATGAGAAATGGGACGTGGACTGGCAGGACTATTTTCATGATCAAGAGGATAATAAAGTTCGTCAGGAACGGATAGTATTAGAGGAAAAACAACGGTTTGATCCCTTTATTGCTGCAGATCCTACGCTTCAGGAGCACTTGTTGGAACAACTTCATGTCCAAAAATTCTCGGTTTCTTTATGCGTGGCAGAGTACATTGTTGGAAACTTGAATGATAATGGTTGTCTTACCTTGACGTTAGAGGATATTTCTAGGGAAATGAATGTTCCCCTTGAAACGGCCGAAAAGGCGTTGGCTGTGGTTCAAACACTTGACCCTTTGGGGGTGGGAGCACGAAATTTAGAGGAATGTTTGTTATTGCAGTTGCCGCTTCTTCCGAACTATCCTCCTGAATTTCCAGAGTTCTTAAAGCATCTTGAAGACTTAGCAGCAGGGCGTCTACAACGAATCGCTCAGGCTTTGAAACTATCTTTAAGCCAGGTTCAAGAAATGGCCGATTTGGTGCGTAAACTGGACCCCAAACCAGGGCTCAGTTTTTCAGGCCCAGGAGATGTGCGCTATGTCATCCCGGATGTGGTGATTGAAGAGATCGAAGGGGAGTTCATTATCCTGGTTAATGACATCACGGTACCTCGCTTAGGGATTAATAAGGCCTATCGTGAGGCCCTAACCCATGAAAAAGAGTCAGATACCCGCAAATTTGTGGATCAGAAACTAAATTCGGCAGCCTGGCTCATTCGTAGTATTGAGCAGCGACGTTTAACTCTTTACAAAGTAGCCAATGCCATAGTGAAGTGGCAAACCGATTTCCTTCACTATGGGACCCGTCATTTGAAACCGCTCACCTTAAGAGATATTGCTGAGGAAATTGGAGTTCATGAATCGACTGTCAGTCGGGCAACATCCCATAAATACGTTCAAACGCCCCGGGGTATTTACGAGTTTAAGTTTTTCTTCGCAAATAGTATGGGGCGTGGTCATCAAAACGACTCTGACATAACGACCGAGGGAATCAAGTTGGCTTTGCGCGATATTATATCTTCGGAAAATCCCAAAAGCCCTTATTCTGATCAAAAGCTAGCTGACCTCCTTACTGGCAAAGCCATGAAAATTTCCAGACGTACGGTGGCTAAGTATCGCGATGAGTTGGGGATTTCGGCGACGACTGTTCGGAAAAGGTACTAGTTGGAGGACGGAGAAGTCGTTGGGTTTGGAACGGAAGAAAGAGTCTTCGGGGCTTGGACGGTGGAATTTAAGATTGAAGATGAGAAGCCACTGGAGGAGTGTTTTGCGGCATCTTCAGAGGCTTTTTTGATACCTATACAGAAAGTTATAAGTATTGGGTAGCATAATTCAGGTGGTATAAGCGCAACTATGCGGCCGCCGGCGCCTGCGGCTGACAGAATGACTAATACGTGCGAAGACAGTGTCTTCGGGCGCCAGCCAAGTTTTCTTTATGTATCAGTTCATGGTCTTTTGCATAGTGGAGCCCGTTATGCAGTCACTGAGCTGGTGTCTGAGGAATGTATCTCAGAGAACGTCCCTCAAATGGATTGTTCCTCATTGTATATCTAATACGGGAGGTTGGTTCGTACAGTTGCAAGAGGATGACCAGCGTTTGTTGCTCGTTGAATTCAGGGGTGTGCTTAACAATTGCAGGCAAAATACCAGAATTGAAGGTTATATACCAGAGAAATAGCTGATTGAGACAAAGAGTGACCCTAATTTGTGCAGGAAACTGCAGTTTGATGGAGAATTAGTAAAGGTTGGACTAATTATAGTTTAAGAGAGTAAGAAGGGTAATTCCTCGGTATACTAATGCAATGAAAATATTTGGAGGCATATATGCCTATATCGGAGAACGGGACTCTTTGGGCCAAAGTGGAAAGGGGATTTTAGGATGAACAAAAAGAGCGTTAAAGATGTGGAGGTACGAGGAAAAAGAGTGTTGGTTCGGGTGGATTTTAATGTGCCACTCGATAAACAAGGTCAAATTACGGATGATACTCGGATCCGCGCTTCTCTGCCGACGATAGAGTATCTTGTAAAAGAGGGAGCTCGTGTCATTCTTGCCTCACACCTTGGACGCCCCAAAGGGCAGGTCAATCAGAGTTTTTCTTTAGCGCCCGTCGCAAAGCACTTGAGTGGGCAGTTGGGCCAAGACGTGGCTCTTGCCGGTGATTGCGTAGGAGATATCGCGATGGAAGCTGTGAGTAAGCTGGATGAAGGGCAAGTGCTATTACTGGAAAACGTCCGTTTCCATGCAGAAGAAGAGAAAAATGATCCGTCGTTTGCCCGTGAATTAGCAACGCTTGCAGATTTATTCGTAAATGATGCGTTCGGAAGCGCGCACCGTGCCCACGCATCCACTGAAGGGGTTACACACTATATTCCTGCTGTTGCAGGTTTACTGATGCAAAAAGAAGTTGAATTTATGGGCAATGCCTTGGAACGGCCGGAACGCCCCTTTGTGGCTATTATCGGCGGAGCCAAGGTAAGCGATAAGATTGGTGTGATTGAAAATCTCCTGGAGAAGGTCGATGCTTTGATCATCGGCGGAGGGATGGCGAATACCTTCCTGAAAGCCCAAGGGTATAATGTGGGAAAATCCCTTCTTGAAGAGGAAAAAGTGACCTTGGCAAAGCAACTCATCGAGAAAGCCAAAGCGAAAGGGGTCCAATTAGAACTGCCGATCGATGTGGTGGTAGCTCTTGCCTTTGAAGCTGAGGCCCCTCATCGTACGGTGGGGGTGTCTGAAATCCAGGCGAATGATATAACTCTAGATATAGGACCAGCCACTGCCGAGAGGTTTGAGGCCCGCATTTCAACAGCTCGGACGGTGATTTGGAATGGTCCGATGGGCGTTTTTGAAATGGAGGCTTTCTCCAAAGGGACGGAAAGAGTCGCTCAGGCTGTTGCTGCCTGTGGAGGGATCACAATTGTCGGCGGTGGAGATTCTGTGGCAGCCGTAGAGAAAATGGGCGTTGCGGACCGGATGACCCATATTTCAACGGGAGGCGGTGCTTCCCTTGAGTTTCTGGAAGGTAAAGTGCTGCCAGGTGTTGCCGCACTTCAGGACAAAGAGTAATGCGTAGTTCGTAGTTCGTGGCTAGAGAGAGGTTCGCACATCGTACATCGAACCTCATATAGGAAGTGGAGGTATAATGAAGTGGCAAATCGACGGCCAGTCATCGCCGGCAATTGGAAAATGTTCAAAACTGTCAACGAAGCAGAGGACTATGCAGTGAGGTTTTTAGAAGAGGTTAAGGATGTTGCAGAACTTGACATTATCCTGTGTGCTCCCTTTACAACACTTTATCCGTTAAAGAATGAACTGGAAGAAAGTGTTGTGCATTTGGGTGCTCAAAATATGTCCTGGGCAGACCAAGGCGCCTATACTGGTGAAATCTCCGCTCAGATGCTTCTCGATGTCGCAGTAACGTACGTGATACTTGGCCATTCTGAACGGCGAGAACTCTTCGGAGAAACGGATGAAGAGATTAATAAGAAAGTGCAGAAAGCTTTGGCGGCCGGCCTGACACCCATCCTTTGTGTAGGGGAAAATTTGAACGTCCGTGAAGAAGGAAAAGCAGTAGAGCGGGTCCGAGCTCAGGTGTCTCATGCTCTTTCCGGCTTATCGACAGAGGGCCTGAGCCGGATGGTTATTGCTTATGAACCCATTTGGGCGATCGGTACGGGGAAAACGGCTTCTAGCCAAGATGCCCAAGATATGTGTGCGGCAATCCGTGCCAACCTGACCGAGCTTATGGGACTTACTGCTGAGAAAGTGCCCATTCTCTACGGTGGAAGTGTCAAGGCGGAGAACATTGCAGAGCTCTTAACTGAGCCTGATGTTGACGGGGCACTAGTCGGTGGGGCAAGCTTAGACCCTTTAGGTTTTGCGAAACTAATATATAACGCAGGTTCGGTTGTTACGCGCGTGGAAGGAAGATAGGAATGGGAGTTACAAAACCACTTCTCCTCATGATTTTAGATGGCTGGGGTCATCGTATAGCTATAGAAGGAAACGCCATTGCTCAGGCAAATTTGCCGAACTTTCGGCGCTTGCTAGCAACATACCCGCACACCTTTCTCCAGGCATCGGAGGAAGCCGTAGGCTTACCAGACGGTCAAATGGGAAATTCTGAAGTGGGACATCTGAACATGGGGGCAGGGCGGGTGGTCTATCAGGAATTAACCCGCATCTATAAAGCGATTAAGGATAGAACGTTATTTGGGAATTCCGTCCTTATAGAAGCTATGGACAACGCTCGTCTCCATAACAAGGCTTTCCACTTTTTGGGTTTGCTCTCTGACGGAGGAGTTCACTCTCATATAACCCATTTGTTTGCCCTTCTAGATATGGCAAAGGAGCAAGGATTAAAAGAAGTGTATATCCACGTCATTCTCGACGGCCGCGACGTCTTGCCTCAGAGTGCCAAAATCTATATCACCCAACTGGAACAAAAAATCAAGGATCTGGGGATCGGCAAAATTGCCACTGTGAGTGGACGTTACTATGTGATGGACCGAGATCATCGCTGGGATCGCGTCGAAAAGGCCTACCAGGCTTTGGCTACCGGCCAAGGGAAATATGCCGCCAGTGCCTTAGCGGCGCTGGAGAGTTCCTATGATGTGCGCGTGACGGATGAATTCGTGCTTCCGACGGTTATTGTTAATGATGTTGGAGAACCCGTGGGCACCATTCAAGAGGGAGATAGTGTGCTCTTCTTTAACTTTCGTTCAGATCGGGCGCGAGAAATCGCCCATGCCTTCGTAGATGAAGAGGTTACTGGGTTTGCCTGTCCTATTCACCCGCGAGTCCACTTTGTATGTATTACTCAGTATGAGGACTCGATCTGCGTACCGATCGCGTTCCCACAACAAAACCTGAAAAACACATTGGGAGAAGTTCTTTCACAACACGGCCTAAAGCAGTTGAGGATTGCAGAAACAGAGAAATATGCGCATGTGACCTTCTTTTTTAATGGTGGGAGCGAAGAACCTAATCCAGGAGAGGATAGAATCCTTATTCCTTCACCTAAAGTCGCGACGTATAACCTTCAGCCCGAGATGAGTGCGCCGGAAATAACCCGAACGCTTCTAGAACAACTCAGAGAAAATACATATGATGTGATCATTCTTAATTTTGCCAACCCGGATATGGTGGGCCATACTGGCGTGTTCGAGGCGACGATTAAAGCAGTGGAGGCAGTTGACAAATGTTTGGGTGAGATCTATGATGAGATACAAAAAATCGGAGGAGTCCTTCTCGTAACCGCTGATCATGGGAATGCTGAAGACAAAGTAGACCGGAAGACCAAGCTCCCATTGACTGCCCACTCCATAAATCCGGTGCCCTTCATTTTGGTTGATGATAAGCTCAGGGAGCGGAAGCTACGAGAAGGCGGTGCTTTATGCGATGTTGCGCCTACCCTTCTGGAATTACTCCAAATCCCAATACCAATGGAAATGACAGGAAAATCGTTGCTTAAGTAGTTTTTCTACAAAATTAAGGGGGATATATCAATGAGTTTTATTATGGATGTTTATGGTCGTGAGATTTTAGATTCTCGGGGAAACCCAACGGTAGAAGTAGATGTTGTTCTTACAGACGGAACAATAGGTCGCGCAGCTGTCCCTTCGGGTGCTTCCACAGGGGCTTTTGAAGCAGTTGAACTCAGGGACGAGGATGAAACCCGGTATATGGGTAAAGGGGTCCTGAAAGCCGTTGAAAATGTCAACCACATAATCAGCCCTGAAGTTGAGGGACTAAATCCGTTTGACCAACCGGGAATGGATCGGCTGTTGATTGACCTCGATGGAACCGAAAACAAGGGGAAACTGGGAGCCAATGCGATCCTTGGCGTGTCTTTGGCGACAGCCAAAGCGGCTGCAGAATCGCTAGGCTTACCGCTCTATCAGTATTTAGGCGGGGTCAATGCTAAAGAGCTGCCAGTGCCAATGATGAATATTTTAAACGGTGGTAGTCATGCCGATAACAATGTGGACATTCAAGAATTTATGATTATGCCAGTCGGAGCCTCGAGTTTTGCTGAGGGCTTGCGCATGGGGACAGAAGTGTACCATAGTCTGAAAGCTGTACTAAAAGAAAAAAATCTTGCCACAGCAGTCGGGGACGAAGGTGGCTTTGCACCCAACCTCGCATCCAACGAAGATGCCCTTCGGTGCATTGTCGACGCAATTAAAGAGGCTGGGTATGTCCCTGGAGAAGACGTGGCATTGGCCCTTGATGTGGCAGCTTCAGAAATTTACGAAAATGGAACCTATAACTTAGTGAGTGAAGGGCTCAAGAAGACCTCGGACGAGATGATCGATTATTATGAGGGACTGATCGAACGCTATCCGATTGTTTCTATAGAAGACGGGCTGGATGAAGAGGACTGGGAAGGCTGGCGTAAGCTGACCGAGCGTCTGGGAGATCGCGTTCAGCTTGTGGGCGACGATTTATTTGTGACAAATCCGGAGCGCTTGGCTCGTGGGATTGAGGAGAGATGTGCCAACTCGATCCTTATTAAGCTCAATCAAATTGGAACTTTAACGGAGACCTTGGATGCCATCGAAATGGCCAAACGGGCAGGATATACAGCAGTGATCTCCCATCGTTCCGGTGAGACAGAAGACGTCACTTTAGCCCACGTCGCAGTTGCTGTTAATGCGGGCATGATCAAGACTGGGGCTCCTGCACGGACAGAACGGGTAGCTAAATACAACGAACTGCTCCGAATTGAGGAGGAACTTGGTGAGAGTTCACTTTATCGCGGTCGCAAAACGTTAGCCCGATAGGGAACGGCCTGTGACGAATGCACCTTGAGTTTTGCTGAGGCCTGTGGTAAAGTAAGCATACGAGTAAGTAGAATTATTGAAGCCTGATGAAGGGTTGTATTAGGGAGGTTAGTTAAAGTGCAGATTGCTTTAGTCATTCTTTTGATTATTAGTTCGATAGGACTTATCGCAGCTGTTTTACTCCAGTCCGGAAGAAGTGCCGGGTTGTCAGGAGCCATTACAGGTGGTGGTGAGGCTATCTTTGGAAAAAAGAAAGGTATGGATGAATTGTTCGCGAAACTCACGGGGGGATTAGCGGTGGTTTTTTTGTTAACTTCTTTGGGTCTAGCGATGATTGGCATATAAAGAGAGCGCAAGGCTCTTATTGCTGATTATCCCATGCTTACATTGGAGAACCATATCAAGGAGGGGCACTTCATGCGAGGTGCCCCTTTCGTAGTATAAATTTGGTCAAAATAGGGAATTAATGTTATACTTAAGTACTAACGAGGTGAGAGGAGGAATAATATGCCTTCTGAGGGGATCAAAGTTGTTTCCGAAAACCGAAAAGCCTTCCACGATTATTTTATTGAAGATCGAGTTGAGGCTGGCATCATACTTACCGGGACAGAAATAAAATCCATCCGTAACGGCAAGGTGAATTTGAAAGACAGTTATGCGCGTATAACGAACGGAGAAATATGGGTTCATCAGATGCACATTAGCCCTTATGAACAGGGTAACCGTTACAATCACGATCCACTTCGTCCACGCAAGCTACTGCTACATCGTACTGAGATCAACAAGTTAGTCGGGAAAATCCAGTTGCAAGGACTAACTCTTCTGCCCATTAAAATTTATCTAAAGAACGGTATGGCCAAAGTGGAATTAGCTGTTGGTCAAGGTAAGAAAAATTACGATAAGCGTCAGGTTCTTGCTGAACGAGAAGGTAAACGAGATATTGAACGAGCTTTAAGAGATCGTAATAAAGCTTATTAAATAGAGATTTCCATTAAAATGTAATAATTCCATCGATATTCAGCTTTGTTTTATGC
>DATMYU010000599.1:0-3143 GCA_035560775.1 Desulfosporosinus sp. | reverse complement strand
ATCATGGGCGTTAATATAGATACGTAAAGTTCTGATGGATAGAAAGGAAAAAAATGACTAAATGCGAAGAATGTAGAAAGAAGTCGATAATTTCTTTGTCAGAAATCTTACTATAAGTACGTCTATTATATTAGGAAAAGGGATGGAGAGCAAAGCACTCAAGGTGAAGAGGAAGGAGATAGGTTTAATGGTTATCAGAGGTATAGAGGGGACTTAGGTATTATGCTCGTGGGGTGAAAGTAGTGTTAGGTTAAAGAGGTAAGAGGGAAGGGAAAGGTGGATGACAGTATGCAGAAGATTTGGCGTCATATCCTAGCTGTGATCGGGGTTCTTCTAATGTTGGTACAAATGATTTCTGGGCCAGTAGCTTTAGCAGGGGAAAGTAGTTCATCAACGGCAACTCAGACGTTAGCCATGCCTGAAATCACACTGGAGAAAGCGATTCTGATAGTCAGAACAAACTTTGACGTACCTAGTGAATACACTGACTTTACTTCTACATATAACACAAACGATGATCGGCAGGTTTGGTCCCTGCACTGGAATTCTACGACGGGACGACAGGGGGACTTTTCGGCTGAGGTGAGCGCATTAAACGGTGATATTTTGAGTATGAACAATTGGAGAAGTGATGAAGAATCTAGCAACAGTGAGGCACAGCCCGCTATTACTAAATTAAGTGCCCAAGAAATTAGCAACAATTTGCTGGCTCGTCTGTTGGGTGAACGTGCTGGACAATTACGGCTTCTTCCGAATGATCAAATGGTTGTGCCATTGAGCAATTACAGCCCAGTTAATTATTCGTTTCAATACCAACGGCTTATTAACGACTTGCCTTTTCTTAGCAATGGAGTGAATGTACAGGTATCGAGCATTGGTGGGTACATCACTTCCTATAATCTCAACTGGAGCGAGGTGAAAGCACCTGAGGTTAAGGGTGTGATCAACGTTGACCAGGCACAGCAGGCTTTCACAACGGCATCTTTTTTAAAACTTGAATACTGGGCCTCCGCTCCTTTTAAACTGTTGGTTGCAGGGCAAAAGCAGGAAGCGAAGCTTGTTTATCAATTAAGGGGGCAAAGCGGCGGGGCAATCGATGCCTTGACAGGTGAACCACTTCAGCTTGGAATGGAAGATTGGCTGGCAACTGATGCGTTAGGAATCGGCGGAATGGGCAGCGCTAAGGAGAATAGAGCTGTCTCGGACTCCTCAGGGACACTGGCGCTAAGCCCTCAGGAACAAGAAGAGGTGGAACGCACGGCCAAACTCCTTAAGCGTGATGAGGCTATTAGCGCAGTGCAACGCTGGATTGAAATTCCGGAGAATCTAACGCTGCGCAGCGCGAATCTGGGTACTGGCTGGCGTAACGCTGATAAGCCTATCTGGAGCTTTGACTGGAGCAACACGGGGGCCGAAAATGAGGAAGGAAAACCTCAATTCCTAAGTGCCAGGGTCAGTGCCACGACCGGGGAGTTGCTGGGTTTCAATATCTCTTATCCCCCAACAGAGAAGCCTGTGGCTACACTCGATCGGACTGCACTGCAAAAGCTGGCCGAGGAATTCCTGAAACGAGTTCAGCCCGACCGATTTAGTCAAGTTGCTTTGGACTCTGAAAATAGCTCTGATGTTAAAATGAGTCCTGAACCTTGGAATACCCAATATTTTTCCTATCACAGGGTGGCCAATGGCGTAGATTTTCCGGATAATGGTATGACTGTCAATGTTGAACCTGCGACTGGCGTAGTCACAGGTTATGAACTTAATTGGTTGGAACTTGATTTGCCTGGTCTTTCTGGGGTTCTCAGTAAAGATAGAGCGGTAGAGTCCTTTCTAAAAGCACGCCCTCTGGCGCTAGTGTATGTTCGTATCTACTCCAAAGGATTGCCAGGAAGTTTACGCTTAGTATATCTTCCAATCGGGGAAGATCGCAGCATTCCACTCTCCAATACAATGGATGCCAAGAGCGGCGAATTGCTCGATTATCAGGGCCAGCCGCTGGAAAAAGGACCAAAACCTTATAATTTCACGGATCTGTCTGGGGTTAACGGAGCACAAGAGATTGCGGCCCTTGGGCAAGCTGGATTATTTGGTGAGTTTGGTAACAGTTTTAAACCTCTAGAGAAGATGAGCCTTGTTTCGCTGTTGCGAGCGATGTATCTTAGTCGTTTTGGGTTGTCAGGAAATACTAGTCTGACGGAAGGTGAGGTTATAAGCAAAGCTAAAGAGCTGGGCTGGTTGAAAGAAGATCTTCAGCCTGGGGACAATCTGAATCGCGAACTCTTGGCTAAAGTTTTGCTTCGCTATATTCAGCTAAATAAGTTGGCCGAGCTGAAAGATACGTATCAAGTCAATTTCCAGGATGCTGCTGAAATTAGTTCAGATGCCTTAGGCTATATTGCTCTTGCCAGTGGTACAGGTATACTTAAAATAGAGGGGCAGGTACTGGCACCTCATGAAACACTGAACCGCGCTGAAGCTGCAGTGGCTCTTTATAGGGCTCTGACTTGGGTTAATTAGTTCGGTCCCACATGTGATAATGTGAATCGCTGGAATTTAAATTTAAGTAGAGGGGACGCCAGCGTCTCCTCTTTTCGTACCTATACAGAAAGTATAAGTTTTGAGTAGCATAATTCGGGTGGTATAAGTGCAACTAGGCGGCCGCCGGCGCCTGCGGCTAACAAGAAGGATAACACGTGCGAAGACAGTGTCTTCGGGCGCCAGCCAAGTTTTCTTTATTCTCGCATAGATCCCCTCATTGACCATTAACAAGCTTTGTAGTATTCTTCAAACTGTCGTTAGGAAATAAAAAACTATACTAGCATTAGCTCAGATGGGGAGGTTTATTGTATTGGAGGATAAAAACTTACGCTTGAAAATAGTACCCCCCGAACTCCCAAAGGAGTTAGAGCGGCTATCACTTGATAAGATGATCCAACCAGAGGATTCTTTTACGTGCGGGATTATTAGTAATTGCTTGATTGAGAATCAAATTGCCGAACATGCGTCCTTTAAACAAATGATTTTTAAAAATGTAACTTTTATTGAAGTTTCCTTTAAATACCTTGATTTAACAGATGTACGGTTTGAAAACTGTGACTTATCAAATATGGACTTAAGCGAGTCTGTTCTACATAGGGTAGAGC
>DATMYU010000598.1:0-5026 GCA_035560775.1 Desulfosporosinus sp. | reverse complement strand
AAATATAAGTGTTAGGTATCCTTTTATTTATAATATTGGTATCATAAAAGCATGAAAGAGATTATAATAAGATTTTCTTTGTCGAATACGCTTGGTTGAAGGAGTAAAGATAGGCATGAAAATTATGATTGAATTAGAAGAGGCAATGGAATTAGTCCTTAAGCGCATCCGATCGGTTGAAAAGGAAAGCGTTTCAATAGCAGAGGCCTATCATCGCGTGTTAGCCCAGAACGTGACATCACAAATTGACATGCCTCCGTTTGCACGGTCACCACTGGATGGGTATGCTTACTTTGCCACTTCGTCTGATCCTAGGCCACTCCAGCTTAAGGTAGTGAGCGAAATTCCAGCGGGAACTTTCTCAGAACAGGAAATTTTCAGCGGAGAGGCGGCCAAGATATTTACTGGTGCGCCAATTCCGCCCGGTGCCAATTGTGTGGTGCGGATGGAAGACACTGAGTTTGTGTTGGATGAAGTGACGATTCATCGTCCTGTGTTACCTGGTTCAAATATCGTACATAAAGGGGAAGAGATTGCGGAGGGGGAGATCGTCCTTAGACAGGGCTTTTATTTAACTCCACCAGCAGTAGGGTTACTTGCTGCTGTGGGTTATAATCAAGTTGAGGTCTATCGTCGACCACGTGTGGGGTTACTCTCAACAGGATCGGAACTTATGGACGTGGGACAACCGTTATTTCCTGGTAAGATTTATAACAGTAACAGTTATACCTTGCGCGGAATGCTTCAAGAAGCCGGGTGTGATGTCTCGGTGATTCCTATTGTTTCAGACCAAATGGAGGAGACCATTGAAGCCTTAGAAAGGGTTGTGGATACCGATCTGGTCATTTCGACCGGCGGGGCCTCGGTGGGTGATTACGATTTAGTTCGCCATGCCTTTGCCCAGTACGGCTGTGAAATGTTGTTTTGGAAGATAAACATTAAGCCTGGAACGCCAGCCTCGGTTGGACAAAAAGGAGAGAAGTTCTTTTTCTCCCTTTCGGGAAATCCAGCAGCAGCCATGGTGACGTATGATTTGTTGGTTCTTCCGGTACTCCGTAAATTAGCGGGTCGATCTATGATCGAAGAGGGAAAATTCCTAGTTAAAATGGCAAGTAGCTTTCGTCAGACAGGCAAACAACGACGCTTCTTGAGGGCTCAGGCGGTGTTGAAAGATGGAGAAATCTGGGCAGACCTTGCTCCAGCGCAGGGATCGGGAGTACTTCGTTCGATGATTGGTAGCCATCTTATAGTGGATGTACCGGCAAATCATGGGTCGGTGGTGCCTGGAGAACTCCTGCTGGCGCGCTGGATTGCGGAATGGGAGAAGTAAGATGGACTCAGAGCAACACTTTCCGAAGTTGAATGCAACCGGGATTTTATTGGCAGGCGGAAAAAGCTCACGTATGAAAACAAATAAGGCCTTCCTTGAATTCGAAGGACAGCCTTTAGTGGAACGGAGTTTAGCTGTCTTACAGGCAGTGTTCGCAGAAGTCTTGATTAGTAGCAACAATCCTGAACTGTATGCCCGCTACCAAGTGCCTGTTATTCAAGACGATATCCTTAATCAGGGCCCTCTGGAAGGGCTTTATCAAGGCTTGAAAGCGGCGACCTATGATGAGGTTTTTGTTGTGGCTTGTGATATGCCGTTTTTAAGTATTGAACTTATCCGTTTTTTGTTTGCTTGGACTGCAGAATATGATGTTGTTGTTCCACGGATGAAGTCCGGCCTTCATCCGTTACATGCCTTCTATCATCGTCGTTGCCTCCCTATAATCAAAAACAATCTTGAGGCAGGTCGCCTCAAGATTATTGATTTCTACTCGGCTTGTTCCATTCGGTATGTGGGAGAAACGGATCTTCAGACTTTTGGCGATTTAGATAAATTAGTCTGTAATGTGAATACGCCAGAAGATTGGTCGGTTATATACAAAAGATAAAAAGGTTATCCAAAGTAGGTTATTCTGAGTTGGCAAGCTTAACATTCGGTTATTCGTTGAGGGTAGGTGTAAATATTAAGGCGCTGTTCTCTTGCAAATCCTATAACGGTGATGTTCAAAGCAGTCGCCTGTGAAAGGGCCATATCTGTTGGTGCGCCACGAGCAATGAGGATAGGAACCTTCATTTTGGCGACCTTGAGCAGGATTTCTGAAGAAACTCGACCGCTAAAAAAAATCACATGGTTTTCGAGATCTATGCCTGTATGAAAGGCGCTGCCACTGAGTTTATCAAAGACATTATGCCTGCCAATATCATAGCTCCTTAGGAGTACGTTACCTTGATAGCCAACCCCTCCGCTGTGGACTCCTCCCGTTGAATCAAAGAGTGTTGAGTTAGATTGTAAAAACTTAACATAATCATAGACTTCTTGGAGTGGAATGCTAAGGCTTGAAGAGAGCGGCTTAACCATTAGCGCATCATTGGCGAAACAAAATGAGGCTCGGCTTTTACCACAACAGGCTGAAACAAATCGTTTGCTCATAAGTTCTTTTTGCAAAATACACGGTTTGCCCTCGACCCAAACCAAATGATCTGTGGGATCGTGGCGGATTTCATATACGTCCCCTGGCAGACGGATAAACCCTTCATTGAGTAAAAAACCATAGACAAGCTCTTCAGTTTGGGATGGAGAACACAAAAGCGTTGCAATTTCTTCACGGTTGTAGTAGACGGTTAGTGGAACTTCGCGTACCACTGTGTCTTCTGTCCATTCAAGCAGTGGTCCGTTGGCTTTAAGAATGGAAAGAGTAACTGTTTCCTTCGGCATGTAGACCTCCCCTTAGCTTTTCTTCCTTCTAGTTTACTATATTATTACAAAAAAACTAACTTTTTTTTAATAAAAGAGGGAATTCGGGGATTTCACACGAACAATTAGGTAAGAGAATTAAATTGTCATCACTCTGAAGCTGGATTACCTAAAGGCAGGCGCTATGGTGACCAGACTGGTGTCGAAAGGCACCCGGGTATTATGGGAAACTGTATTATCTCCCGCTGGAAAGGAGTCTGTCGACAGGTGGAATGGATTTCCCCGGTTGTTAGCAGACCGGTTTTTTTTGTGTTTACCATTCAAGATGTATGCGTGGCATAAGTGCAACTAGGCGGGTGCCTTCGCTGAGGCTTGGCGCCAGCTAAGTTTTCTCTAGTACCTATACAGACTCCCATGCCGCTTAAGCGTCACCACTGATGAACGAAATAATGCTTATTTCAGGGCAGAAAGTATAAGTTTCAAGTAGCATAATTCGGGTGGTATAAGTGCAACTATGGCGGCCGCCAGCGCCTGTGGCTAACAAGAAGGATAACACGTGCGAAGACGGTGTCTTCGGGTGCCAGCCAAGTTTTCTTTAACATCTAACCTTGAAAAGGGGCGTCGCAATGCAGGACCAATATCAAAGGCAAATCGATTATCTCAGAATCTCTGTGACTGATCGTTGTAATCTTCGCTGTAAGTATTGTATGCCAATAGAAGGGGTGCAATGGATGCCACATAAATACATTCTCTCCTTTGAAGAAATCCTACGATTAATGAAAATTAGTACACAAATAGGCTTCCGCCGGTTTCGTATCACTGGAGGAGAACCCTTGGTTCGTAAGGGAATTTTGAGCTTCCTGCATGAGGCAGCTCAACTACCGGGGATTGAGGATCTTATGCTTACAACCAACGGAATGTTGCTCCCGGAAATGGCTTTTGACTTAAAAAAAGCAGGAGTTCAGCGTGTGAACATCAGTTTAGATACCATGGATCCGGAGCGTTTTAACGATATTACCCGTGGCGGGGATGTCCACACTGTGATTCAGGGAGTATTCCGTGCGCTTGAGGCTGGTCTGAATCCGGTAAAACTGAATGTCGTTGTCGTCCGAGGTTTTAATACGGAGGAGTTACCCAAATTCTTAGGCCTGGCTAAGCAATATCCGTTACATGTTCGTTTTATCGAGCTTATGCCGATAGGTATTAGCTCAGAACATCGAACCGATTTTGTTCCGATTAAGGAAATGAAAGAAATTTTAGGGATCAAAGAGTATATACCAACACAAGATATTCTTGGAGGAGGACCCGCAGAGTATTTTCGTCCCAGCGGGTTTAAGGGAAGTATTGGTTTTATCAGCGCCCTGAGCCGTCATTTTTGTGATACGTGCAATCGTGTACGCTTGACAGCGGATGGAAAACTAAGACCTTGTTTGCATGGTAAACATGAAGTTGATTTTCGTGAGACTTTACGAGATGGTAGCACAGATTCGGAACTATTGGAGCAATTTGCGCAGGCAGTTTGGCATAAACCGGTAGAGCATCATATGAATGATGAAGCGTGGCAAGATAGACGCGTAATGTCTCAGATCGGAGGGTGAGAAATGGATTTAACACATTTTGATGAAGAAGGCCGTGCCAAAATGGTGGATGTCAGTGACAAAGCTGAAACGGCTCGTGTTGCGGTTGCCCATGGGAAAATACTTATGAAGCCAGAAACTCTCGAGCGCATTCGCTCAGGGTTGATCGCTAAAGGTGATGTTTTGGCAGTAGCTCAAGTTGCGGGCATCATGGCGGCAAAGCAAACGTCGCAGTTGATCCCTATGTGCCATCCACTCATGATTACAGGGGCGAAACTTAACTTTAAACTGGTGGAGCCTGGCGAGGTAGCTATTGAAGCCATCGTGAAGGTTACTGGAAAAACGGGAATCGAGATGGAAGCTCTGACGGCCGTTAGTGTTGCTGCTTTAACGATTTATGATATGTGTAAAGCAACGGATAAGACTATGACGATTGGAGATATTTATCTGGTTGAAAAGCTTGGGGGTAAAAGCGGACATTTTGCCCGAGACTAACCGCCACTAAACTTCTGATTTCTTATATGATGGAAGTGGCGGTAAGTCTCTGGATAAGTTCAACTAGCGTTTATGAAGCTGCGCTTCATAAACGAGTTTCCTATATCCGGGACTGACCGTCAAGCCTTGCATTTTCTTATTACGAAGAAGTGGCGGAAAGTTCCTGCATAAGTTTAATTAAACGTTTATGAAGTTGAACTTCATAAATGTA
>DATMYU010000597.1:0-7551 GCA_035560775.1 Desulfosporosinus sp. | reverse complement strand
AATATATTCTTGGCTGCAATGTGGATAGCTAACAGATTATTTGAACATTCATTTGAAAAAGAGAAAGTCCTTCACATTATTTAAAACATGAAGGGCTTTCTCTTTTTCAAAAGGCCGGCGGGGTCATAGCCGAAATAAAGACCAGATCCTCTGTACCAATGCTCCAAATCTTATGGGGAATACTGGAGAAATAATAGATACTGTCTCCTGCTGCTAAAATATGAAGGTCCTCCCCGATTTGGATTTTCATCTCTCCCTGTACAACTAAGATGTTCTCCTCTCCGGGATGAGTGAGAGGTACATCACAGGTAACCCCACCCGGTTCTACCCGCGCCATCATCATCTCCAGATTTCTGTTTAAATCCGGAGACAACAATTCAAAGGTAAGATGGGAGTCAGGAAATTTCAGGACTCTACGCTCATTTTTTCTTACGACTGGGCTCGATTTGGCCTCATCCATCAGAAAGTAAAAAATAGGCACATCAAGGGCATGGGCGATCCGTCTCAAAGAAGTAATGGAAGGATCGGTAAGGCCCCGCTCTACTTGGCTCAAAAAGCCTTGGGTTACCCCGGTCCTTTCCGCCAAATCCTTTAGTGTCAGTTGTTTCTCCACTCTTTTCGTGCGAATTTTTGCACCCAGCATAAGTCACCACTCTTTTCTGGCAAATCGTTTATATAGGACGGACTATCACGTTCTCTTGCGGACGGCATTTTTATTCTGTAAAAAGCGTAGTAAAGCTATTGTTATAAACATTAACAAGTCCTTTGTCCGTTAATCTGATTTCAGGAATCACAACCAGAGACAGCAGTGACATAGTCATAAAGGGCGAAGCAAGCGGCGAGCCAAGAGCTACCCACGCCTCGGAAAGCTCACCGAGCGCATCGGCAACCTCCTGCGCCGGTAAATCGCTCATCAGCCCGGCTATCGGCATTTTTAAAAGTGACAGAACCTTTTCACCTTCCACCGCCGTCATGCCACCGTCACATTCAACTAATTTATTCGCCGCAAAAGCCATTTCGGCGTCACTCATCCCTAACACAATCAGGTTGTGGGCATCGTGCGCATAAGTTGACGCCACCGCACCCTTTTTCAGACCAAAGCCATGAACAAAACCAACACTCATTCCGCCTTCCGACGTGTGCCTGTTAATGACGGCAACCTTACAAATGTTTTTTTCTGGAGCAAGCTCAACTTTTCCACTTCTAGCCGGCAGGACTTCGACCATTTCGGTAGTCAGCACATTTGAGTCATGAACGCCGATCACCCTTACCTTTGCCGTCTCCGAGTCAAGGGGTGTACCCACAATAAAGTCACTCGGCAAAATCTTTCGAGTTATTTTCACAGAAGTCCTGAGCTGCTCTGGGTATACATAGCTTTCGACAGGCACTGTGAGCCTGCCTTTTTCCGCCACAAGCTCTCCGTTGATGATCACTTTCTCAACCTTAACCTGAGCCAGGTCGCTCAAAATGTTAATATCAGCAAAACGACCCGGTGAAATCGAACCGATATCGCGTTCCATGCCGAAGCAGCAGGCGGCGTTAAGGGTTGCCATCTGGATCGCCGTCACCGGTCTTACACCCATAGAAACTGCGAGGCGAATGATATAATCCATGTGCCCGCAATTCAAAAGAGTGTCCGCATGTGAATCATCGGAAACAAGCATAGCAAGCCTTGTATCAATCGTCTGCTCCGTAATTGCTTTTATTACTTCGGGCAGGTCATTCCAGGCAGAACCCTTCCTAATCATGGCATACATGCCGAGCCGCATTTTAGCGAGTGCTTCACGCGCAGTGGTCGACTCATGGCAGCAGCTAATACCTGCCGCAATATAAGCGTTCAACGCTGCACCTGTATCCGTCAGTGGAAAATGGCCGGTTACCGTCTTGCCTGCTTCAAGCGTTTTCTCCACCTTTTCGCAGCTTTGTGGGTCACCGCACAAAATGCCAGTATAATCCATCATCTCACCAAGGCCCACGACACCTTCCCAGTTCAACGTGTTTTGGATATCCTGTGGCGTTATTACACTGCCTGTGTTTTCAAGGCCAGGCGATGCAGGCACGCAGGACGGTATGGTAGTAAAAACGCGCAACGGCGTTGCCGCCCCATCTTTCATCATGGCGACCATACCATCAAGGCCTGCGACATTAACAATTTCATGTGGGTCCATAAATATTGAAGAAGTACCATGGGGAATAGTAACCTTGGCATACTCTCCCACAGTCATCAGGCTACTTTCCACATGTAGGTGCCCATCAATAAACCCGGGTACCAGATACATTCCTTGCGCATCAATTATAACCGTTGCTTCGCCAGTGGCAACCGCAGCATCACCTACAAGCGCAATACGCCCGGATTTTACCGCAACATCTATATTTGGCTGAATTTCTCCAGTAAAAACATTGACAAGCGTGCCGTTTTTTATTACTAAATCGGCCTTTAGTTTCCCCTGCGCTGTTGCTGTAAGCTGCCTTCCGACTTCCCACAGCTTATATCTTTTGTTCAAGTAAATCCCTCAATCCTAACATTTTCACCGCTCCTCGCGCGAATACGAAATTCCGAGCGCAGCAGGTGTTCCCGAACGCCTGTTTTTTGTTTCTCGTGTGGTGAGCACTAACACTGCAAATGTAAAAATATAAGGCAGCATCTGTAAGAAATTGGAGGGAATCATGACACCTAAGGCTTGAAGATGCAGACCCAAGGAAGCTATAACGCCAAACAGCCAGGCGCCTAAAAGAGCACGACGCGGATCCCAAACGGCAAAGATAACGAGTGCGACCGCAATCCAGCCGCGGCCGGCCGACATGTTTTCAATCCAAGAGGTAGAATAGGCTAGCGATAGATAAGCACCACCTGCGCCAGCGAGCATCCCTCCGACTATCACAGCGGCATACCGGATGAAAAAGATGTTGTGTCCCAGAGCATCGACGGCGGATGGATTTTCACCCGCTGCCCTGAGCAGAAGTCCTGCTTTGGTTTTATAAAGGACAAACCACAGGATGACAACTAACACCACGCTGAGATAAACCATAACATCTTGCTTGAAAAAGATTTCCCCGAGGACAGGAATTTGAGAGAGACCCGGAACGGCAACGACCTTAAAGGTTGAAGTGGGTGGAATTCCCACCAAGTTACGTCCTAGGTAGGCGGACAGACCCGTACCGAAAATAGTCAAAGCCAGGCCGCTCGCTACCTGACTCGCCCGGAAAGAGATAGTGATGACCGCATGAATGAGCGCCATAAGTCCGCCCGCAAGTAAGGCTACTAAGAGACCCAGCCATTTGTTTTGTGTAAAGGTACCCACGTAAAAAGCGCTCACAGCACCCACAAGCATCATGCCTTCCACGCCTAGGTTTAGGATGCCGCCACGCTCGGCAATGACTTCACCCAGAGACGCATAGAGTATCGGAGTACCTGCCACAACTCCAGCTGCTAAGATGGCGATGATATAGTTTAAATCCATACCGTCATACCTTCTTTCTTACCAAATGGTAATTATTAAAGACTTCGCCAGCCAATACGAAGAACAGAATCGAGCCTTGAAACATGGACACCATACTCGATGGAAAACCAGAAGTCCGCAGACTGAAGCCGCCCACCAGCAGCGCACCCATCATAAAAGATACAAGTACGATACTTAAGGGGTTCAACCGGGCTAGCAGAGCTATGAGTATGGCGGTATAGCCATAACCCGGAGAAATTGTCTGCTGCAGTCGGTGAAGCACGCCTGACACCTCGGCCATGCCAGCAATTCCCGCGATGGCACCACTTAAGAACATCACCTTCAGGACATTTTTCACATAACTCATACCGGCATAATCAGCCGCCTTGCGACTGGAACCGCTGACGGAGATCTCATATCCCCACTTGGAATATTTAATCAGGAAGAACATCACTACCGCAATGATCACCACAAGAAAGATGGCGTAACTGATACGGGTATTGCCGAAAACAGGGATGGTCGCGCTCTCAGGAAATTGTTTCGTGAGAGGAAAATTATTTCCATTAGGGTCTTTCCAAGGACCATAGACAAGATAGGCCATCCAAAAATAGGCCACATAGTTCAGCAAGAGAGAGCTGATGGTTTCGTTAACATTCCAGAACGCCTTCGGAATTGCCGGAATCAAGGCCCAAAGCCCGCCGCAAATAAAGCCGGCCAGCAACATTAGGGGTAGCATGATCAAAGTTGGCAGATCCGAAAAAAACAGAGCGAAATAGGCCGCCCCGAAAGCGCCCATATAGAATTGCCCTTCCGCGCCGATGTTCCATAATTGCATGCGGAAAGCCAGCGAAACGCCGAGCGAGCAAATGGCAAGAGGAATCATTTCCACGAGCGTTTCGCTAAGGCCATAGATTGAACCAAACGAGGCATGAAGAATTTCGCTGTAGAGCTCCAACGGGTCTTTTCCGGTAATCAGTACAAAAAGTCCCGCAAAAAGTAAACCCAGCACAATGGAAGTCACCGAGATGCCGAACTTCTTCAGGGCAGAGCTTGAATTTGTTTTTTTAATCTCCCAACTTCCCAACAGTTTAAGCTTCATGAAGATCTACCTTTCTTTTGCCGGCCATCATCAGACCGATTTCTTCACGCGTTGTTTCACTTGGATTGACAACGCCCATGATTTCGCCCCCGTGCATTACGATGATGCGATCCGTCATGGAAAGAAGGTCTTCCAGATCCTCAGAAATAAGAAGCACTGCCTTACCCTTTTCGCTCTGCTCTATGAGCAGCCGTTTGACATAATCCGTCGCACCGATATCAAGGCCGCGCATCGGATAGACCGCCACTATCAGCAAGGGAGCGGAATCTATTTCACGCGCTAGCAGCAGTTTCTGGATGTTTCCGCCAGACATCATTTTAACAGGGTTCGCCTTACTTGCTAACCTGACATCAAACGCCTGGATCAATCGATCGGTGTCCTTTTTAACTTTATCCCAACGAATAAAAGCGCCACGATAGCTACAATAACTATTAAGCGCCATATTTTCATAGGCGTTAAGGTCCGGCGCTAGCCCAGTTGTCATGCGATCCTCCGGCACATAGCTGATGCCGAGATTCATTCGCTTTTTACGGCCGGATTTTGTATAGTCTTTTCCACAAAAAGCAAGGCTTCCCATTTTAACCGAACGCATGCCTGCCACCACTTCGGCAAGCTCTTTCTGACCGTTTCCGTCAACACCCGCAATGCCCAGTATTTCTCCGCTATATATATCAAGTGAAATACTTTTCAATTTCAGCAAACCATTGTTGCCCAAAGCCGATACATTATCTAATGAGAAAATTTTATCTTGTTTTCGAGAGGATTTCTTTATCAACTGGTCAGCAATATTTCTGCCCACCATCATTTTAGCAAGCTCTTTTTCATTGGTATTTTTAGTATCAACCGTACCTATCGATTTACCGTCCCGTAGAACCGTTATGCGATCAGTATTTTCCAAAACCTCATTCATTTTATGAGAAATAAGGATCACTGATTTCCCGCTCTCGATCATCTTTAAAAGCGTCTTAAACAGAGCATTTGCTTCCTGCGGCGTCAGGACAGCGGTCGGTTCATCGAGTATCAAGACCTGAGCACCAAGCAGGAGCAATTTGATAATTTCCACCCTCTGCTGTTCACCAACCGAGAGCTGCCAGATTTTGGCTTTGGGATCAATGGAAAGTCCAAACGCTTCCGATTGCTTGATTATCTGCTGCTCAATCTCCTTAAGGTTATAAATCTGTTTCAGTCCCTTAATACTAAGCATGATGTTTTCGGCCACGGTAAATGGCTGAACAAGCTTGAAATGCTGGTGCACCATACCAATGCCACAGTTGACAGCATCCTTGGGTGACGAGAATTCAGTTTTTTTGCCTTCAATGTAGATCTGACCCCCGTCAGGATGATAGAGACCTGTAAGCACACTCATCAACGTGCTTTTGCCCGCCCCGTTCTCACCCAGCAGAGCGTGAATTTCGCCGGATTTAACGTCAAAGGAAACCTGATCATTGGCTAGGATGCCCGGAAATTCTTTACTGATGTTACGCATTTCCACCATGGGTGTATTTCCCATTGAGTTCATCCTTTCAAATATTACCACAAACCGGCGAGAGTCTCACCGGTTTGTGGTTAACATCATTCTTAGTATCGCATCGGTTAAGATTTCGGAATTGTTCCTTGAACACCTTTGACAAACCAATTATAGGAAAGGAGAAGATCATCTTTAGCAGCTTCTCCTTCTTTGATCTTCAGAACGCCACCCTGATCATAGACAGGTCCCGAGAATGGATCAAATTTGCCACTCATAATATCTTGTTTTTTGGCAAGTACGAGAGCTTGGAAGTCTTTGTCAACCTTATCA
The DNA here is from genome assembly GCA_035560775.1 of Desulfosporosinus sp. Classification (GTDB taxonomy): domain Bacteria; phylum Bacillota; class Desulfitobacteriia; order Desulfitobacteriales; family Desulfitobacteriaceae; genus Desulfosporosinus. The sequence continues at coordinate 1,214 of DATMYU010000597.1, read as the reverse complement.
CTGAAAGGTGTTATATCAATGATACCGCCGTCTTTCATTCCGCCAAAGTATTGTGTTGGTTTCCAGGTTTTGGCTTCAACTTGCTTGACCACGTCCACAAAATAGGGACCCCAGTTGGATACATCACCCACTAGGAGAGCATTAGGGGCAAATTTTGTCATATCGGAATCGTGACCGATTGCAAGCTTACCCCTGTCCTGGGCGGTCTGAGCGAAGGTTGGCGAATCAACATGCATTGCCAGCATGTCTGCTCCTGCGTCAATCAGGCTATTGGCAGCAGTTTTCTCCGTCGGGGGATCGTTCCAAGAATTTGTCCAAACAACGTTAACTTGGATTTTAGGGTTTACTGACTGAGCGCCAAGAGTAAACGCGTTGATATTGCGGATGACTTCAGGCGTACCGAAGGGTGCAATAAATCCAATAACATTGGTCGTGGTGTATTTGCCTGCCACCATTCCAGTCAGATAACGGGCTTGATAGTCGCGATTGAAATAAGTGCCTAAATTGTCAGTGGTTTTATAGCCGCTGCAATGTTCAAAGACGACATTCGGGAATTTCTTGGACACATTGACCATGTAATCCATGTAACCATAGCTGGTGCCGATAATAATATTGTAGCCCTTTTGTGCAAAATCCGTGAAAACACGTTCACAGTCTGCAGTCTCAGGAACGTTTTCAACAAACGTTGTTTCAACGTTCTTCATATTAGCTTCGAGGTATTTTCTGCCCTGATCCTGAGCATAAGTATAGCCAAAGTCACCCACTGGTCCAACGTAAACAAAGGCAACCTTGATTTTCTCCGTGGAAGCTGCAGGTGTCGGTGTAGCCGCTGGTTCTTTAGCACCACATCCAGAGATCACTAACAGTAATGACACTAACAATGTGATTAGAATTGTACCTCTCCGTTTAAAACTCATTTCTTTCTCCTCCTACTTTTTCTTGTTTATATTATATCGAGGCTTCCTCGACAATACCGACCATCAAAAGACCCAATATCCGTTCGTCCGTTTCCTCCACCAGCATGACCTTCATAATCTGCCCTTCGTAAAGCACCGCTATACGATCACAAGTACTTGTCAGTTTTTCTAAATCCTCAGAAATCAACAACACCCCAATGCCGTTACTACGAGCCTCCAAGAGTATGCCATGCAGGTACTCTGTTGCCCCGATGATTTATTTTTATTAGGGGAGTTGTCTTATTATATCCCTATCAG
>DATMYU010000596.1:0-5654 GCA_035560775.1 Desulfosporosinus sp. | reverse complement strand
AACTAGAAGAAGTTTCAGAAATACCTCTAGACAAAAAAGAAATCAATCAGTTAATTATGAATCTGGTTCAAAACGGTTTGGAGGCAATGTCACCTGGCGGCACTATGAGAATAAGAACATTTATGGCTAATGAATAAATTGTACTTGTCGTTCAGGATGGCGGCAAAGGAATAACACAGGGAGTGCTTCAGAAAATTGGCGTCCCATTCTTCACAACAAAAGAAAACGGGACGGGTTAGGATTAGCCGTTTGTCACAGCATAGCAGACCGACATAATGCAAAAATCGATATTGAAACTGGCTCAACAGGAACGACCTTTTATGTTCGTTTCAAAGGTTGATTATCCTTGCCCCCCTCGTCCAATCGGACGAGGGGGGGACTTAACATAACAGCCTCTTATCGGTCCCGGCTTATTTCGCGTCATAACTGACTCAAAATTAGTAGTCCCATTTTTGCTACTCAGATCAATAAAAAACGGGAAATAATGTCTTGTGACTGTTTTTTACACGAATCGTTGCCGTACCCCATGATCGCCGGAATTTCCATTATCCCCAGCAATACTGCGCCTCCAATCGCCCGAGCTTTCTCCGTAATCGTCCAACAGTATTCCTCATGCCCACGAGGATCAACGTCCCCGATTTTAACACGCTCGGCAACCGGAGTGCCTGTTCGTAATAAACCCCTTAAGACACCCGAACATAAAGCAAAGACCTCTTTCGTTTGAACCCCATCATCAATTTCACCTAATATATCACCTTCCAAAACCTGTTCTCCGATACTCCGCTTTGCTTTGAAAATTCCAGCCTTTGGCGAATAGAGAACACGTTTACTTGAGATACCCGCTACTTCTCCAGGAATGCCCGTATTCGGCTCGGCTGCCCCGTCATAGATCAGCCGAGCTAGGTTATGTCCACGGTTTGTTTCCACGACGACATCAACATCACTTCCCGCTGTAAAACCCGGTCCCAAAGCGAAGGTCCGAGGCGCCATGCTCCGTTTGGTCCCCAAGTTGCGTTTGGCTATGATGGCATCCACCAAAATCAAGGGGTTCAGCAATGACAGACTCTTCAATTCCGGATCGACTAAGATTGGTATTTCCCCCGCTCGCCAAGCTGCTTCGCATCCTTGAGGATCATCGAGACGACTCGCCCAAACACCTTCAACTTCCCATCGGCCTTCCGATACAGCTGTCCCAAAGCAAACTGGCCAACGGACCATCAGAGGCTTTGCTACTTCCGTCATCACCACTCGAAATCCTGCTTTTGCTAGCACCCAACCCACTCCAGAGGCTTGTTCCCCAGCTCCGCGAACTAAAACCACTGGACCATTCATGACGAGCTTGCTTTTCATAAAGGTTAGGCAGGAAACCCCTACGCCTTTAGGCTAGGGGAGGAATGCCGTCACGCATACCTAACCTGCCGTCCTCCTCTCAGTTAATAGGCTCTTTCTTCTCTCAATTAGCCACTATCCCTTTAGGGTAGTGGTTATTGACCTGGTTCTCCCTTATACCTCTAGTATTCACCCATTATATTTGCCCCATCAACGCAGGATTGCTCCGATCTATCAACATCTTAAAAGGTATACTACTTTCTATATGGGGTTTCACGGAGTGGGAGGCAACACCTCAGTTTGCCATCATACTTGTAATAAGCTGAAGCAACGGCTGGCGCGGTCGGAATGGAAGAGATCTCACCCACGCCTTTGGCCCCATAGGCTATTGGGGAGGAATTCTTTTCTATAATGATACACTCAATCTCAGGTACTTCCGTTGAACGGAAGAGACCCAGTGTCCCAAACTTGGCAGTTGGCACGCCTTTCTCAAGGGGAAAATCCTCACGCAAGGCATACCCTAATCCCATGGTAACCCCGCCTTCAATTTGCCCTTCTATAGCCTTCGGGTTGATGGCCCTGCCCACATCGTGCGCTGCCACAACTTTTTCAACCTTTCCCGCTGCATTCAATAAGACCACTTGAGTTGCATAACTATACGCCACGTGACTGATGGGATTGGGCTTGTCCGAATTCATGGGATCAGTTTTCCCCAGGTATTCACCGATAAATTCGCATCCTTCTAAATCCTCTAAAGAGGCTTTATACAACGCTTGCTGCAATTTGAGAGCAGCCTGACGTGTCGCCTCACCCGTAAACATGGTCTGGCGCGAAGCGGTTGTCGTACCGGAATCAGGCGTCAGCGCGGTATCCGGAGTCCCGACTTCAATTAAATGCAGAGGCAGCCCAGTTGCCTCATGGACAATCTGCGTGGCAATGGTAGCAAAACCCTGTCCAATGCAAGCAGCACTGGTGCGTAACACTACTTTTCCCTTGAGAACTTTTAGTTTTACCCGACCAGCATCAGGCAGACCAACCCCGATTCCCGTATTTTTCAGGCAACAGGCAATCCCTGCCGCATAAGGGTGAGATTCATACACTTCACGAACCGCAAGGAGGGTTTCCTTAATCGCCGTCCCCTCATCACAAATCTGACCGGTAGCATTAATCATACCCGGTTCCAGCGCATTGAGGTAACGCATCTCCCATGGTGAAATTCCTACCTTTTCCGCCAAGAGATCTAGGTTGATCTCCGCAGCAAAAGCCGATTGCGTCACGCCAAAGCCCCGAAAAGCTCCTCCGGGGGGATTATTTGTATATACGCAAAGGCCTGTAATATCGACATTCGGTATTTGATAGGGACCGCTAGCATGGGTGCAGGCCCGTTGTAAAACGGCTGTGCCCAGTGAGGCATAGGCCCCCGTATCTGCCACAATGAGGGCCTGCATAGCTGTCAATTTTCCTCTCGCATCACACCCGGTTGTGATGTCTAACTCCATGGCATGCCGTTTTGGATGAACTAAGATACTTTCCTGGCGAGTAATGGTGAGTTTGACAGGTTTTTGGGTTTTTATGGCTAGTAAGGCTGCATGATGCTGAACAATTAAATCCTCTTTACCGCCAAATCCACCGCCCACCAGCTTACTGATTACGCGCACTTTTTCCGCTGGCAGTCCAAGGATACCCATAATCCCATGTTGGTCATCATAAACACTTTGATCTGCAACATAGATTGTAACTCCACCATCCGCCTGAGGAATAGCCAGAGCACTTTCCGGTTCCATAAAAGCATGTTCGGTTGGAGGGGTCGAATAATGATGTGTGACAACATGAGCCGAGTTAGCCAGTGCTTCCTGAGCATTTCCGCGGTTGATTTTCGTGGTGCTCAATAAATTTCCTTTCGGATGAATACTATAAGCTTGCTCCGCAAGAGCTTGAGTTGGACTGAGAATCGGTTCCAGCTCTTCATAATCGACTTTTATTAAGGCTACAGCCTCACGCGCTTGTTTTTTGGTTTGGGCCGCCACTAACACAAGCGCATCCCCGATATAACGTGTCTCTTGCCCGACTGCAACCAGTGTCGGCCAATCATGGAAAATATGACCGTGATCATGCTCCCCCGGAATGTCTTCCGCTGTTAAGACGACTTCAACGCCCGGATAGGCACGAGCTAAAGATATATCAATAGCCTTTACAAGCGCCCGAGGATATTGTGTCCTCAACACCGCAGCGTAAAGCATCTCATCAACCTGCATATCATCAACATATTGCCCTGTTCCCAATATTTTCTCACGGGCATCCACTCGATGAATACTTGTTCCAATCCCAGCTCCGGATTGCGCGTAAGCCTGAAGTTCGCCTCTTAACACTTGGCCCGCCAGCATGATCCCTTTTTCAATCTTCACATACCCAGTACACCGACAAAGGTTCCCGCGAATGCTCTGCTTAATTTCTTGAGGTGTAGGGTTTGGCACCTTATCCAGTAAGGCTTTGGCACTGATGACCATACCTGGTATGCAAAAACCGCATTGAACGGCTCCCGCCTGGGAAAATGCCCATACATAGGCTTCTCGCTCGCGCTCAGATAGCCCTTCCAGGGTCATTAGTTTTTTCCCCGCAACTTTGGCGACAGTCAATAAACAGGCTCGCATCGCCTTGCCGTCCATGAGTAACATGCAGGCACCACAAGACCCTTCTCCGCACCCATTTTTGAGAGACGTAATCTGGGCCTCATCACGCAAAAAATCCAGAAGTTTCATATCTTCTTGTACAGTGTACACTGTACCGTTAACATCAAGGTCAAACATTTCCCCCAACCTTTCTCTTCAGAAATGGCTTGCGGGATAAATACAGCCCTGTGGGTTTTGTCCCCTGGAGCTGAGCATCCTTCACCACCTGTTGACCACGGAGAAAGACATGTTTAACTTGACCCTTCTGTTTGAAACCTTCATAGGGAGTATAATCAACCTGTTGATGAAGAGTTTCAACCGTAATAGTCGATGAAGCCAGAGGATCCCAGACCACCAGGTCTGCATCACTGCCTGGGGCGATCGTTCCTTTACGAGGGTACAATCCAAATAATTTAGCTGCATTTGTCGAAGTTAGTGCCACGAATTCGTTGATCGTTAATTTTCCTGTCATAACTCCATAAGTGTAAAGCAAGCCTAGGCGTGTTTCCACCCCAGGTGCCCCATTGGGAATCTTACTGAAATCATTTAACCCTAAGTCTTTTTGCCCTTTATAATTAAAAGAACAATGATCCGTTGCTATCGTATCTAAGACCCCTGTTTGTAATCCAGACCACAATTTTTCCTGATTGCTTACCGAACGCAAGGGCGGCGAGATTACGTACTTGGCACCGTTAAATCCTTCTGCACGATAATAACTGTCATCGAGCAAGAGGTATTGTGGACAGGTTTCGGCATAAACTTCTAAGCCTCGACGTTTCGCTTCTGCCACTACTTGAAGTGCTCCATTACAAGTGAGATGAACGATATAGAGAGGGGCCTCGGCAATTTGAGCAAGCGTAATAACCCGGTTGGTGGCCTCGGCTTCCACTTCGGGCGGCCGAGTCAACGGGTGATAAAAGGGAGCCGTTTGCCCTTGAGCCCGTGCTTCTTTTACCAAGTAATCGACAACATCACCGTTTTCGCAATGAACACAAACAAGGGCTCCACACTCTCCCGCCTGACGCAAAGCTTGCAATAAGGCACCATCATCGACTTGAAGAATATTTTTATAAGCCATATACAGTTTAAAGGAAGATACGCCTTCCTGATTAACTAAATTTATCATCTCTTGGGCAACTTGATCGTTCCAATCAGTAATTGCCATATGAAAGCCAAAGTCTACATAACACTTGCCATCAGCTTTGGCATGCCAATTTTGCAAACCCATTTTCAAGGTTTCCCCTTTAAACTGAGTGGCAAAATCCACGATGGTTGTTGTCCCACCCAACACCGCCGCTTTCGAGCCCGCTAAGAAATCATCCGAGGTAGAAAAGGTCCCCATCGGGAGGTCAAAGTGGGTGTGCGGATCAATTCCTCCTGGAAATATTAAGTAGCCGTCCACATTGATCACCTGATCCTCAGGTTGCTTGATCTCATGACCTATGGCCACAATCTTCTCGCCTTCAATGCGGACGTCTGCTTGATACACATCAACAGCTGTGACAATAGTTCCACCGTTTAACACTATACCCATGTTAATCTCTCCCGTCCTCCGGCACTCGCTTCTGACCTCTGATTTCTAAAAGAGGCGCAGAGTGCTTCCCGTATGGGAACGTCTCTGCGCTCATTCTTTTTCATTTAAAATCAGTTCTAAGA
>DATMYU010000595.1:0-2436 GCA_035560775.1 Desulfosporosinus sp. | reverse complement strand
CCGCAAGATCACCGACCGCACCTTCGACCTCTATACCGAGTACGAATATTACGACCGGCGCAGGGAGAGGACCATATCGAAAAGCAGCAGAGTCCGCTACCATTTCGACGGATCGGGGAAGATCGATGAGGTGTATGGGGTTGAGTGATTGTGTTGGTGATGAGTTTTTTGACGATTTGCGAGCTAAGTAGTTATAACGAACAGTACAAGATGCAGAAATACGAATCTGTAATCCGGATAAGTGGCTGATAATAAAGGGATTAAGATGTTTTGTCGCTTTCCGGGATTGGAGTATTATATGGGTTATAATTCACTAATTCGTGGTTTAGGTGGATCAGTCTAAATATTTGTTTGCTCGCTCTGCGGACGAGTGAACGTGGCCGCGGATCGGGTATTCGCCTGTTCGCCAGCAGGCGGGCTGATAGGTGGCTGGAGCAGATACTCCGCTCCGTCAAATAAATTTTCCGCCGCGGAGCGCTGCTCATCCGCGGCCACGTTAGCCGTTGAAAGAATGAGCAAACACAGAAAAAGTGCCAAACAGTTACTCGAAGGCCATAAACGGGTAGGGAAGCGCTTCATTCCACCAATGAAGCAAATTCCAATGATGACTGAAACAAGTTATGTAGATGACATGCTTCCAGAGCTTGTATGGATTGGATTAATTAATGATCGCGTGGGTTATGTTCGCGGCGCAAGAGTAATCGAAAGAGTTTTTCTTACAGTTTACAACTTGAAGACTGAAGGTCAAGAAGGGAATTATGCTTTGATGTCGAGTTTCAATAAATTAACATTGGCGCAAAAAGTTGAAATTGTTTCCTCTTTAAGAAATGATGGCGTACTTGAATTAATTCAAAATGCTATAGCGCCGCTTGTCCTTCTCTATAACGAATGCCCTCTATCATTTATGGGGCCGCCTACTACCCCATATTCCGAGGAGGAATTGGTGTCGATCATAAAAAAATGCGTTAAGAAAACTATAGATCGTTACGAGACCCCAAGCATCGTATTGTACGGAGCAATGTTGCTGTCGAAGTTGGTTACAAAAAGCATCTCTTTTCCATCTAACATGGACCTGCCGGATTTTAACTCCGTTATCAATTCTCCAGATAGCGAAGAGGCTAAGATGGCGGCAGGATTTATGCGGGCCAGTGGGTTGGCAGAGTTTGGGATGTTAGGATTGAAAAAATCTTGGGCAAAACATTTTTGGGATAGGAACTATGAACTATCTCCTTGTGAGTTTTCAGAAGCATGACTACCAAACAGGAAAAAGACTTTGATGAACAGTTACATGACTTCATCGTTGGTTACAGAAAAATTGTAATCAATGGCTTCGATGATAGGTGGGGCAAGGTAAAACAGGAGATTTACAGCAAACATATTAGCCAAACCATTGGGGCATTGATGTCTAGGCAAGCCACTTTATCAATAGAAATGGCTTCCGCACCTACAACCTGGAATGGACATGTCGCGCCCTTATTTCTTCGTTGCATGGTTGATGCGTATATAATATTTGCATGGATACTAGAGGAGCCACAGGGGCGTAGCAAAAAATATATTGAGTATGGTCTAGGTCAAGAGAAGTTATTTGTTGAATTTCTTGAAGAGGCGCTGCGCGAAGATCCGAATTCCTTTGACTCAGAATCAATTAAAGAAATGATTAAGGTTAGAAAAGGATGGCTCAATGCTCAACTTGCAGATTGGGCGACAGAGGTGAATGTTGGTTCGTGGTCTGGAATGTCGACGCGAGAGATGGCAAAGGAGATAGGGCGAGAATCCATTTATAAGCATGCGTATGTCCCGTTTAGTGGAGCAGCACATAACATGTGGCAACACATTGGGATATACAATGTCGAGCCTTGCACAAACCCTTTGCATAAATGGCATGTGGTTCCGAAAGTGCGTCGTGCGCCAGCCCATATAGACTTCATGTATAGATCAGCAAAATACATATCGATGACATTCGAACTTTTTGATGAGAAGATGGGAATAGACAGTGACGTACAATTGCCTGAGCAGTTTTTTGTTGAACATGAACTGTTTACTGGTGGGGACGAAGGTGTTGGCTAACAATCACATGCACTCGGACAGCAAAAAGTGTGGTTCTGAGGAAGTTCTTTAGTGTGGCATTAGGGGACGGTTTTTGCTTTGAAAACTTATGGGGAATGAATTGAGGTGAAGTTCATCCGACGAATACATAGTCAGTCGAGAGTAGCGATATTGGGGGATTGTCGGAAATCTTTGTCGTGTCAGGGTGAAAAGTGACTGAAACGATTGTCACTCCCTAATTTCGTAATTTGCTATTTCTTTATAATAATATGTTTTCAAGTAATACGTAACGCCATTAGAGAAAATGATGGGCGGAGATGGTAAGAAAACTTGATTGATGATGAACGCTCTAATTATTTTATTCTGGTGCTAATCTGCGCAAATGCATAC
>DATMYU010000594.1:0-10041 GCA_035560775.1 Desulfosporosinus sp. | reverse complement strand
AAGAAGTCCTATTTTCCTTTAAAAAAATTGAAAAATCGACTAAGTTTGGTAGAATACTGCTGAAAAATACTCTTTTCGTTGATTTTCCTACATATTCCAAGTCTTGCTCAGGTGTCGCTCCAGGGTATAATACAATAACCGACAAATATAGAATATCTACGTTTGGGCATATCTTCCATTTTCGTCGTAAGTGAAGAGTATCAACCCCCTGCAAGAATAGCTATCATAGCCAGAAAAATATCCCAAACATTTTTCCTGAAAAAGCGTATAAATGAATTCAATTGTTTTCCCTTCGACTTATCAGACCGCCAGATCCTTCCGAGAAAACAAAATCCCTGATATCACCAATATCACTCCTGATATCACGCTTAGAACTACAAATCCCTTTGTCGGCATTGCCTTCCCCTGAAGGACTTCCTGAGGGCGAAACAGACCAAACGGAGTGAGGTATTTCAGCCCAGAAAAGCGATCGTCGAGACTTGACACAACATCAAGCCCATAAAAAGCAAAGGTTATAGCGCTCGCATAGCGCGCTGCCTTTTCTGTATAGAGTACCGCCAATAACAGGCTGTAAGCACCAACCATCGAACACAAGCTGAAGGCTAAGGTCCCTAAACGGAAGTATTGCCACCTTGTAATCGTTATCTCAAAGTATGCTGTCGCGGCATACACCCCGCCCAGCGTTGTACCGGTTACCAAGGCCACCTCCGTCAAAAGCACTGCATTTTGGGTATTGAGAATCTCGAATCGTGAAACTGGTGAAGATAATAGATAGGCCATACAGCCCTTTTCCATTGGTTTTGCCACTAAGGTATCTACCGTGTTTATACCATAAAAAGACATAATCAAGGTCCATAGTCGTCCCAACAACTGAGCCGATATATAGGCCTCATAAGACAAGTCAACTTCTTCTCCCGTTGAAACGCCGAACGCTCGTTTAACGACGGAGGGAAAACTTTTCGGTAGTTCCTCAATGGCCGACGACTTAATAATGATGGGATAAACCCAAGTAATCAGTCCTTCGTAGAGAACTACCCCTAATGAGTAACCGATGATTTTTTTACCCTCTTGTTTGAGCATTACCCTATATAATGCGTCATTCATCAAAGTCACCTCGACGTTTCTGTGAACAATTAGAGCCTTTAGCTAAAATAGTGGCTCAAACGTGCAGGTCTTTCTTCCCGAAAATAAATCCGGCCATAGTCATAAAAATGGCAGCCAGCCCTAATAACGCCAGTGTTTGATTGGTGGGCACCGCGCCCTCCAAAACCTCTTGGGGTCGAACCCACCCAAATATGGTTAGATTCTTAATCCATGAAAATTGATCATTAAGCCCCGAAAAAACATCCAAGGCATAAAAAACAAAGGTAAGGCCGGCTGAACTCAGAATCGCATGTTCTTCAACCTTAAACAAGGCTGAAAAAAACAGACTATACGCACCAACCGCTAAAAACAGAGCCAATTCTAGAACTCCCAGTCGAAAATACGGCCCTACATTGATTGGAATATCAAAAAATGTCATTTCTCCCCAAATTCCCAGCTCGATTAGGGCTATCAATAAGGCCAATCCACTCACCAACACAGCTACTTGAGTGGATAAAAGCTCCTGACGCCCCACTGGGGAAGATAGTAGGTAAGCCATTGTTCCCTGATCAACCAATTTAGCGATTAAAGCATCGGCCGTACCTATCGTATACATTCCCATCACAAGTAACCAAACCTGCCCAAAGCATTGGCTTGAAACGTAGGACTCGAAGCGATTAAGTCCGCTGGCTGATGTAACCCCAAAGACGCGTTTCACGGAATTCGGCAAATTTACGGATAGTTCTGCCATAACCTTAGACTTGGAAATTGCAGGATAGACTCCAATCAAGAGAAGGTTATAGAGCGTAAGCCCCATCGCGTAATTTAACGTATTCTTACCCTGTTGTTTAAACATGGCTCGAAATAATGCCCGGTTCAGAGGCCTCCCTCCTCTTCATAAAAATGCATAAACGCTTCCTCTAATTCTGTCGTCTTCTGTGCAAACTCCTGAACCTTCACTTGGGCTAGTCCACTTAAAAGAGGATTTATATCTCCCTGTATTTCGACGGATAGCTGAGTTCCCTGCGCCGAAACAATCGCTAATCCACTCTCACGAAGAAGTTGAACTTCTCGCTCGTCACTAACCCCAATTTCAAAGGTCCGCTGTTGCGCCTGCCGAAGTTTTTGGATCCCCTCCACGGTCACCAATTCCCCGGCTCGGATAATTCCCACCCGATCACAGGTCCGCTCCACCTCAGAAAACATGTGCGATGAAATGAAAATAGTCTTTCCCTGACTCTTTTCTTCCAACACCAACTCAATAAACACTTTTTGCATGAGTGGATCTAAACCTGAAGTCGGTTCGTCCAAGATCAAAACTTTCGAATCCAACATCAGGGCGTAAATAATCCCTAATTTCTGTTTCATGCCCTTAGACATTTTCCTAATTGGCTGTTTTAGATTCAGACCTAATCTTTCGACGAGAAAATTTCTGCGTTTCTGGAAAATTGGTTGATTCCCATGCATGCCTGACATGAGCTTCAAAAACTCTAGACCAGACATTTGCTCGAAGAAATTCATCTCTCCCGGAAGATAACTAACCAACGCCTTTACTGCCCTGGAACTCTGCCAGCAATCCAATCCATTAATCTGTGCAAAACCAGCCTCTGGTTTTATAAAACCCATAAGATGACGAATCAATGTCGTCTTTCCTGCTCCATTCGGACCCAAGAAGCCGAAGACTTCTCCTTCATTAACTCGAAAAGTTACTTCTGATATTCCTCTTACCCTTTTAGTTTCTTGTCCCTTACTTTTATCTTTAGTTCTCGGATAAAGCTTTGTTAATCCTTCAACATTAATCATGTGTTTTCTCCGAACTGATGAATTATTGATTCCACGATTACCCTACCATTAGAACTAAGATTTGCTCCAACACAGTATATGCTAAATACCGTTAATTGTTCCAATTATATCCATATATGACTATCTTAGAATAATTCCCTTCACAAATCTTTCTCTTGCCAAAGGTTTTTAATCCATCTAATGATATTTAATTGCTCTTTGATCAGCTGATAACGGAACGGCTTGGCTAGCTCTGCCAAACTTATGGCAGGATCAAGCTCATGAACAATTCCCTCAAGCGTTAACAGAGACTTCCCCAGCAAGATAAAATCTCTCGGAACTTCAATTCGATGATGAAATGCCGTATTTAAAAGGTCATTGACCAGATCTTGTAAGGAAGTTTCACCAATGGGAACATCAAAGTGTTTCTTGCGCAGTCTATCTATATCCTGATGCAGGCGATCTAAATCCACCTCCTGAGGCACTACACCAAGTTGCAGCATTGCCTTTACCGTGGTCTTCGTATTACTACGGGTCAATGCACAGATTAAATTTGCAAAACGGCGTTTCATGATCGGAGATAGATTTCCCACAACCCCAAAATCAACAAAGGCGATCCGCCCTCCGGATAAAATAAAGATATTCCCAGGATGTGGGTCCCCATGGAAAAAACCATCCCTCAAAATTTGTTGAAATAATGCTTTGCTAATGCGTGCGGCAATCTTTTTCTTGTCATAATGAAGGTCGACGATTTTTTGTCGATCATTCAGCTTAACTCCATCGATATAAGCCATGGTAAGGACATGCCTTGTGCTAAATTCCCAAAAGATACGAGGAACTATAACCTGGGAATCACCTTGCAAACCCTTGGCCATTTTCTCGGCATTTTCCCCTTCGGCTTTGTAATCCAGTTCCTTCTCCAGCCATCCAGAGAATTCCTCGAGTATACCATGAGGTGCGTAATTTTTAGTCCTGGGAAAACGTTGCTCTATTAAAGTTATAGCATTCTTAATAATTTCTAAATCCGTTTGAATCACCGTTGAGATATTGGGGCGTTGTACTTTCACAACAACCGGTTCACCCGTGTGAAGTACTGCGTAGTGAACTTGACCAATCGATGCTGCTGCCAGTGGCAATAGATCAAATTCACGGAATAGCTTCGTAATTGGAGCCCCCAACTCCTGTTCAATTGTCCACTGGACGAGTTCAGATCAAGAAGCTCAAATACTTCGCCTCCTACCACTTTTCTCACCTTATTAACTCTGAATAGTAAGGCTCACAAGTCAACACTGACGTCTTAATATTCAATATAACCACGTTGCTCTTGATTTCCGATTAACCTATGATTGCACCTATACCCTTTTCGTTATATAATTACCTCAGACATAATAGAGTAAGTATCAACTCACAACTGAATACGTTCGGCTAGGGGTGCCCTTCGAGGCTGAGATGAGGAAACTCGATCCCTTTGAACCTGATCTGGTTAATACCAGCGGAGGAAAGCTAAATTATTTACTTATAAAAATATAAGTGAGAGCTGCTTACCGCAATTCTCACTTTTTTATTATTTGATCCTCCCTAGTACTAACTTAGCAAGACGGGTTCCCCCAGCAAACACGTATGAAGAACAACGTGAAAGGAGGACTGTCTGTGCAAATTCTGATACTCCGCACGACTAAAGTCGGTGGGTTCTTAGGTACGTAGACTTCCCGAATACTCTCGCCTACAGGCACTTGTATTCCATCTGCAGGTACAACATATAAGGACTGGTCTATTTTCCTAAAATTTCACTGCCAAGAGATCCATTGACCAGATTAGCGACAGTACAATGCCCGTATCAAGACGAGGGCCCGGACAGTCACCGTAGTTACTAAAATTGTGGGTAGCCCATGGCTAGCAAGATTAGGCCTTTACAGCACATTATTTGACACATTGTTAAGGAAGTATTCTAAAAAGAAAGAGCGTGATTCGATGAGTACCCAAATGGAACAGGCTAAAAACGGAATAATAACGGCAGCGATGCAAACAGTCGCAGACAAAGAGGGACTGACTGCTGAAGAAATCAGGCTCAGAGTAGCAGCGGGTAGCATTGCTATCCCCTCTAACCACAATCACACCTCTTTAAGCCCGGAGGGCATTGGTCTAGGACTTAAGACGAAAATTAACGTCAATTTGGGGATCTCCCCAGAATGTGCCAACCTCGACAGTGAACTGGCCAAAGTGCGTATGGCTCTAGATATGAAAGCGGAAGCAATTATGGATCTCAGCAACTACGGTAAAACCATTGAATTTCGCCACCGACTCATCGACATGTCCCCGGCAATGATCGGCACTGTTCCTATGTATGATGCCCTTGGTTATTTAGACAAGAGTCTAGAAGACATTACACCCCAGGAGTTCTTAGACGTGGCCGAACAGCACGCCCGGGACGGCGTCGATTTTGTCACTATCCACGCCGGCATAAATAGGGAAACTGCTCGGCACTTTCAGAAGGCCTCCCGCCTTACTAACATTGTCTCTCGGGGCGGGTCCTTACTGTATGCCTGGATGGAATTAACTGGGCAGGAAAATCCCTTCTACGAGTATTTTGATGATCTCCTAGCTATCTGTGCCAAGTACGACGTGACCTTAAGCCTTGGAGATGCCTGCCGACCGGGAAGCATCGCCGATGCCACGGACGGAGCTCAAATTTCGGAATTGATTGTCTTGGGAGAATTAACCCAAAGAGCTTGGCAACGTAATGTCCAAGTCATGATCGAAGGGCCGGGCCACGTCCCTTTGAATGAAATTGTGGCTAATGTCCAGCTCGCGAAAAAACTATGTCATGGGGCGCCCTTTTATATCTTAGGTCCTTTGGTTACCGACGTTGCTCCCGGATACGATCATATCACCAGTGCGATCGGCGGAGCTTTAGCTGCATCGGCAGGAGCAGATTTCCTCTGCTATGTGACACCAGCCGAACACCTTCGCCTGCCCACTTTAGACGATGTTCGCGAAGGGATCATAGCTGCCAAGATCGCTGCACATGCTGGGGATATCGCTAAAGGGGTACCTGGAGCAGCTGAATGGGACAAGAAGATGAGTCAAGCCAGACAAGATTTGGATTGGGAGAAAATGTTTGACCTAGCCTTGGACCGAGAAAAACCAGAGCGCTATCGTCGAGAATCCGCCCCCGAGCATCAGGACAGCTGTACCATGTGTGGGGAAATGTGTTCGATGCGCCTCATGAACCGTGTAATGAAGAGTAAAGAAAAAGCCACTCAGTGAGTGGCTTTTAAGTCTAATCAAATATCAAATCCCGCAAAGTTCCCCCAGAATCAATGGATACTTGACTCGAGATTAATCCTCAACCAACTTTATTAAACTGTTATTAACCGGAGTAAAATAGGCTTGTAGCTAATGCACCTTACAACTAAGCAAACAAAACTAGATATAACGCGTTCTGAGAAACTAACCTAATAAGGGAGTAAATACGTTGACCTAAATTAAGTGAAACCAGTCAAAAACTAACTTTCGGGTTGGAAAACTAATCTGGACAGATCCTCCTACTACTCTGTTGACTTTAGGTCTAACTGGGGTCAATCTGAAAACAGCCCATTAAAAATAGAGAAACATTTGAGTTGACACTCACCTGAATTCTGAACTCTTCCTAGGATTAACATACTACCCAAAAGGAAAACTTAACTCTAACAGACTAATTGGGAGGAACTTTGCGGGAAATCTTTCTTTTCAACAACAAAAACCACCCTTCTAGGTGGCTCCAATTCTACGAAATTCAGCATTAGCTCAACTGATTGCAATGCTTAAACTTCCGATGAATCGAAACTTTACCTAGCACGCGACCAACAAGTTATTTGCAAACTGAACCTTCTGTTCTTTTCTTAAGTGGTTATGGTTTTATTATAACTAATTTCAGTTCCATGTCAAGTGTTTTGTGAACATTTTCTTATTATTCTAGGTGACGGTTAACACGTAGATATAAGGTGGATATAAGGCAAACTTGGCTAGCGCCAAGCGCCAGCGGTCGACTTAGTGCGCTTAAATTTTCTGCCCTGAAAACAACTCATTTTCATTGACCAATAGTGCCGCTTGAAGGGCATGAGGTTTGACTAGTATAAAGAAAACTTGGCAGGCACCGGCGGCCGCCTTAGTTGCACTTATACCACCCGAATTACGCTACTTAAAACTTATACTTTCTGTATAGGTAAAAAAAAAGGCCACTCAATGAGTGGCTCTTAAATCTAATTGAATCCCGCAAAGTTCCTCCAGAATTAATGGATACACGGCTCGAGATTAATCTTCAACTAACTCGAAATTGTTATTAACCAGATTTATAGGCTTGTAACTAATACACCTTACAACTAAGCAAACAAAACTCAATATAATCCGTTCTGAGAAACTAAACTAGCAAGGGAGTAAATACTTTAACCTAAACCAAGAAAGTAAACCAGCCAAACACCAACTTAAAGTAAGCTAACTAATCTGGACAAATCCTCCACTACATTATTAACTGTAGGTCTACCTGGGGTCAATCTGAAACAGCCCATTCAAAATAGTGAAACGCTTAGGTTTCAAAGCCTGAATTCTGAATCAATTTCCCAGCTTGATAACCGACTACCGATAAGGAAGACTTAACACAGATAGCCTGGAGGGAACTTTGCGGGAAATCCTTCTTTTCAACAACAAAAACCACCCTTCTAGGTGGCGCCAACTCTTCGAAATTCAGCACTGACTCATTTGTCATGCTGAAACCTTCGATGAATCGAAACTTTACCTAGCACGCGACCAACAAGTTACTGTAAACTGAACCTTTTACAATTTAGTTACTATGTCTATAGTATAACTAAATTGAAGGTCTTGTCAAGTGATTTCTTCTCGTAACTGGTGTGTAGCCTTTAGGATGCTCTCTTTTGCCAAAATGGCAGATACGACTGAAACCCCGTCAATACCGGTTGTCATAACCCTTTTCAGGTTGTTCTCATTGATTCCACCGATCGCTACCACCGGGATTGCAACCGATTTCTTAATGCGTTCTAATTGTTCGAGACTAACCACTGGGGCATCGGTCTTGGTAGTTGTCCTAAAAATAGCTCCCACTCCCAAGTAATCAGCACCCTGTTGTTGAGCTAAAAGTGCTTCTGTCAAAGTACTAACAGAGACTCCGATAATTTTATTGGGGAAAAGCTCCCTCGCCTTTATCATCGGGAGATCATCTTGTCCGACATGTAATCCATCGGCATCAACAGCTAGGGCAATGTCTAGACGGTCATTAATAATCAGGGGTATTCGGTAACGAGATGTTATCTCTTTTACCCTTATAGCCAACTCTAAAAACTCCCGAGTAGAAAGTGATTTTTCCCGAAGCTGTACCAGGGTTACCCCGCCCTGAATGGCTAATTCAATACTCTGAACCAAATCACGCTCTCCGAGCAGTTTTCGATCCGTGACTAAATACAGACTATAGTCTACCTTGTCTTTACTCATTAATTTTACCTTCACTCGCCAAGATTTCAGGGGTCAGATAGTAGATACTATCGAACAGCCTGGCTCTAAACGTTCCTACCCCTTCTCCATGGCGCAACGAAGCCTGAGCGATCTCTCCTGCTATGCCCATACTTATTATTCCGGCAACAGCTGCCGTGTAATAATCTTTCGTAACACCACAAAATGTACCCACCAGAGAGGTTGTCATGCACCCTGTACCTGTGACCTCTGCTAAAATTCGATGACCATTATCCAGCAAACAGACTTGACTACCATCCGAAACCACATCTGTTTTTCCTGTAATGGCGATCACACAGCTTAATTCAGAGGCAAGTTTTTTGGCAATCACGAAACTATCTTGTTCGTCTGCGATCGAATCGACACCCTTAATGGCTACCTCTAGGCCAGCTAATATTTTGATCTCGGACATATTGCCCCGGATGACCTCGGGTTTTAACTCCCTTATCAGTTTCTCTGCGGTATTAGTTCGCAACTTAGTGGCTCCAACCCCTACTGGGTCTAAAATAACTGGAACGCCTAACGCCTTCGCCCGTAGTCCAGCAACCAACATACTTTCGATCGTTCTGGCATTTAGAGTGCCAATATTCAAGACTAAGGCTGAAGCTAAAGCAACCATATCTGCAACTTCCTCCAGGTCATCCGCCATTACGGGGGAACCTCCGAGGGCTAGGACAATATTCGCGCAGTCATTAACCGTAACATAGTTGGTAATATGGTGAATTAACGGGCTTTTTTCTTTAACCGCATTTAAGTTTGCATAGATTTTCTCACGTAGTTCCATTTCGCAATCAACCTCCAAGTTAGTAATTTGTATTATGCTGATCATCAGCATAACCTAAAATCTTAGAGCTCTCACTAGATCAATCCCGCTTTTTTGTAAAGAGTATAGAAGTGATGAGTTGGTCCAACGCCTTTGCCGATTGATAAAGCATGCTGAATAGCAATAGTAATGTATTCCTTAGCCAGAGAAACGGAGTCGTTTAAGCTATATCCCAAAGCTAGATTTGATGTGATAGCCGATGACAGCGTACAGCCCGTGCCATGGGTATTCTTAGTAGCTATCCGCGCCGAAGAAAAATAACTAAATTCCTGTCCATCATAGAGGATATCAATAGCATCCTCCTCGAGATGCCCCCCCTTAAGCAGAATATTCCTGACCCCCATCTGGTAAATGATTTTGGAAGCTTCTTTCATTTGTTCCAAGTTACAGATAGACATTTTGGTCATAACCTCAGCCTCAGGAATATTGGGGGTAACGAGCATAGCCAAAGGTAGCAATTCCTTAATCAAAGTTACTTCCGCCTCCGGGTTTAACAAGTGGTAGCCGCTTTTGGATACCATGACTGGGTCCACAATAATCATTTGAGGCACATAATGTCTCAACTGTTCCACAATGACTTCTATAGTTTGGACTTGTGAAACCATGCCGACTTTCACTCCATCAACCACAATATCATCAAAAATGCTCTCAATTTGTTTGGCTATCACATCTCTGGAAATATCCTGGACAGCAAAGACACCTTGGGTATTTTGGGCAGTGACCGCAGTTATTACGCTCATTCCGTAGACCCCGTGTGCAGAAAACGTTTTTAGATCGGCTTGAATCCCAGCACCCCCGCTACAGTCTGAGCCAGCTATGGTGAGTACCTTTTTCATGGTATCCTCCTCGAT
>DATMYU010000593.1:0-8769 GCA_035560775.1 Desulfosporosinus sp. | reverse complement strand
TTTATATGGAAATGGACTGGAAGTCAGCGATTGATAGCATTCCTATACTGAATAAAGCAGCACTACTTACATTGGAACTGACAGCCGGTGCAATTGCTATGGGGGTTGTCATTGCGCTATTTATGGCTTTAGCCCGGTTATCAAAAAAAAGTGTTTTGCGCGCGGTTGCGATTACCTATATTGACTTTTTTAGAGGGACCCCATTGTTGGTTCAAATCTTTTTAGTTTATTTTTTAGTCCCAAGAATCCTTCATTGGGATACCTTGCCGGATAACTATCAGTATTTTGCAGGAGTTCTGGCTATGGGCCTCAATTCGGGCGCTTATATTGCTGAAATATTTAGAGCAGGAATTCAATCGATTGACCGTGGGCAATCGGAAGCAGCGCGGTCGTTGGGGATGAGCCATAGTCAGTCCATGCGCTATGTGATCCTCCCCCAAGCCTTCAAGCGCGTGATTCCGCCCTTAGGCAACGAGTTCATCGCCTTGCTAAAAGATTCATCTCTGTTATCCATAATCGCGATTCAAGAACTTTTCTATAGCGGGAAGATTATTGCCGGGCGAACGTTTCAACCCATTCCCATGTATATAGCGGTTGCCTTGTACTATCTTGTAATGACCCAGTTGATTTCCCAATGGGTTGCGTATATGGAGAGGAGGTTGGGTAAGAATGATCTACGTTAAGAACTTGTATAAGTCCTATGGTAAACTTGAAGTGCTTAAGGGGATTGATTGCCACATTCGCGAAAAAGAAGTGGTAGTTGTCATTGGCCCAAGTGGCTCAGGGAAGAGCACCTTCTTGCGGTGTCTAAATAAATTGGAGGAACCGACAAAAGGAGAAATTATTGTCGATGGGATTGTGCTTAATTCCGAGGCAAATGTTAATGTAATTCGTCGAGAAGTGGGTATGGTATTTCAGCGGTTTAATCTTTTTCCGCATATGACAGCACTACAAAACGTAGTACTCGCTCCAGAGATTGTACGCAAAACGAAGAGGGAAGAGGCGGAGAAGATTGGTTTAGAGCTATTGGCCAAAGTCGGTCTATCCGATAAAGCGGGCGAATACCCGGACCGACTTTCTGGTGGGCAACAACAACGGGTTGCGATCGCTCGGGCCTTAGCCATGAAGCCAAAAATCATGCTTTTTGACGAGACTACTTCAGCCCTGGACCCGGAAATGGTCGGGGAGGTTCTTGCCGTGATGAAAGACCTAGCCAGTGAAGGTATGACCATGGTTGTCGTGACTCATGAGATGGGATTTGCCCGTGAAGTAGGCGATCGGGTGATTTTTATGGATGAGGGGATTATTATGGAAGAGGGAGAGCCTAACGAGGTGTTTGAGCACCCTAAGAATCCCCGGACGCAGGCGTTTTTGAGCAAAATATTGTAGCTTTTTGTACACGCTTCTTGGGTTAGGCCGAGGAGCGTTTTCTGCACGCGTCAGCAAGTTGTGCCGCTGACGTGTTGGACGGTTCGCGAGCGCGTCCGAACCTCAGGGATGGATGAATGTGAACCTGCGGCGCGCTGACGGGGACGCGAACCGTCGGCGCACGTCTGGACCGCGGCTCCACTGATGCTTCCGCTTAGCAGAAAACGCTCCTCTTGGGTAGGGCTATGGAGAAGAAGGAGTGGCGGTCGCTTGGCAGAAAGGCGCTCCTTGGGCTAGGATAGGCCGGAGGAGTGTTTAGTCAGACGTCAGCATAACGTTTACCAACCTTTAACACGAATACTGAACTGGTAAAGCATGCCTAGACGTTCCCCCGTTCCAAGCCCCAGACGCAGTGTGACACTGCGCGACGTCTTTACGAAAGCAGAATAGCAAACTTCCGTTCAAGCTCCCGACCCCAAACACGGGGCAGCGAACAAGGATGTGAGCTGCCGGCCATGCGCCAAGGACGGCGCATTGGGCGGGAACCCCGCTCCCCAGAGCAGGAGTTTGAAAGGTTAGTTTGCTCTGCGTCGTAGGACAGAGGGCTGTGTCACACAAGGCCCTCACAAGGCTCCAAGTATAGAGTCCTTCAAGGATGGTTATCCTCCTAAAGATAGGAGCCAATTCTGAGAAGTTAGGCTTCAGAATTTTGGCAATTCAAGGGGGTTGTTTTTGGTGTTAGGTAAAGTCAAATGGTTCAGCAAACAAAAAGGGTACGGATTCATCGAGCAGGAGAATGGAGAAGATATTTTTGTGCATTTCCAATCTGTGATCGGAGAGGGCTTTCGTACGCTTGAAGAAGGACAGTCCGTAGAATTCGATGTCATTCAAGGCTCACGCGGTGAACAAGCATCTAATGTTAAGACCCAAGAATAAATGAGTCTACCTCAGGAAGAATCGTTGGAAATAGCACCAATGATTTTCTCTGAGGTTTTTAATTAAAAAAAGAAATCTGCAGTTAAACTTTCAATAAGCAGGATTTTTTGTGTAAATCGGGAATATTACATATATACCATCTTAGAAGGGGGTTGAATTGATGAACATTATTATTCGAGGTAAACATATCGAACTGACGGACGCACTAAAAGAGTATGTCATGAAACGGGTGGGTAAGTTAGAAAAATACTCAGATGAGTTTATGGACGTACAAGTTACCTTGCTCGTCGAGCGTGATCGGCATCGGGTAGAGGTAACAGCCCCAATCCATGGTATGATTTTACGAGGGGAAGAAGAAACCGAAGATATGTATTCTTCGATCGATATGGTCGTAGAGAAATTGGAACGCCAAATCGATAAATATCGGACCAAAATTAATCGACGGATGCGTTCTAAGGTCTTAAAGGATCATGAACCAAAACAACCAGTAGTGGACGATGAACCGAAAGAGGAAGTTGTTCGAAATAAGAAGTTTCCTGCTAAGCCTATGTCGGTGGAAGAAGCGATTATGCAGATGAATCTGGTGGGACATACGTTCTTTGTGTTTACGAATGCGGAAAGCCAGGAAATGAACGTTGTTTACCTTCGCAACAATGGAGACTATGGCTTGTTGCAACCCCAAACTTAAATAGTCATAAACCGGGTAAGTCGCGTGGCATATTCGGACAGAAAAAACGGTAGATTTAGGTCAAAAGGCCCGCATTAGCGGGCCTTTTGACGTACCAGTCTAAACAAATAAGTTCTGAAAGGAAAAAGATCCCATGAGTAAATCGCCCGCTCCAGTTGCAGTGGGTTCTCTTGGATGTTAAACTTAAGAAATACACGATAATTGAAGAAGGGTGGATATAATGGGGTTTTTAGATTTGTTCGATGATAATGCACGCGAAGTACGGAAATATCAAAAGCGCGTTGCAGTGATTAATAGCTTTGAATCAAAGATCCAAGGACTAAGTGATGACGAATTGCGTGGCAAGACCTTTGAGTTTAGAGGTCGTTTGGAAAAGGGAGATAGTTTGGATTGTCTATTGCCGGAGGCCTTTGCGGTTGTTAGAGAGGCAAGCCAAAGGGTAATTGGACAGCGACACTATGATGTGCAACTGATTGGGGGTATGGTACTGCATGATGGTAAGATTTCGGAGATGCGTACTGGGGAAGGGAAAACCCTCGTGTCTACTTTGCCTGCCTATTTGAATGCCTTAACGGGTCAAGGTGTTCATATCGTTACGGTCAACGATTACTTGGCTCGCCGTGATAGTGAATGGATGGGCCGGATTCACCAGTTCCTTGGTCTTACCATTGGTTTAGTAGTTCATGGCTTAAACTATGAGGAACGTCGTAACAGCTATGCTGCAGATATTACGTATGGGACAAATAACGAATTTGGCTTTGACTATTTGCGGGATAATATGGTCACTCGACCGGAAGCATTGGTTCAGCGTCAAGTTAATTATGCTATCGTAGATGAAGTGGACTCGATCCTCGTTGATGAGGCGCGGACCCCCCTTATTATTTCCGGTGAGGCGGACAAGCCCACGGAATTATATTTTAGGGTAGCTATGATTATTCCGCGCTTAAAACCTGAAGATGACTATAAAGTTATCGAAAAAGAGCGTGTTGTCACGCTCACGGAACAAGGTGTCAGTCGCGTGGAGAGTATGCTGGGTGTAGATAACCTTTATGAGGATATCCATACGGAGTTAGCCCATCATGTCAATCAGGCGTTGAAAGCTCAAACACTGTTCAAACGAGATCGCGACTACGTGGTCAAAGACGGAGAAGTCATTATTGTCGACGAGTTTACCGGACGCCTGATGATTGGTCGACGTTATAGTGAAGGCCTTCACCAAGCCATTGAAGCCAAAGAAGGCGTAAAGATTGAAAAGGAATCACAAACTTTGGCCACCATTACCTTCCAGAATTACTTCAGAATGTACAAAAAACTCTCTGGAATGACCGGAACAGCAATGACAGAAGAAGCGGAGTTTCGGAAGATTTATAAGCTCGATGTTATTGAAATCCCTACAAATAAACCAGCAATCCGGGTTGATGAACCAGATGTGATTTACCGTACGGAAGAAGGAAAGTTTTTGGCGGCAGTAGAAAGTGTAATCGAACGCCATGCCAAAGGACAGCCAATTCTGGTAGGAACGGTTTCCGTCGAGAAATCCGAGCACTTGAGTGACCTGATGGCGAAGCGTGGAATTCCCCATCAAGTGCTCAATGCCAAACACCATGAAAAAGAGGCTCAAATTGTTGCCCAAGCTGGACAGCACGGGATGGTTACAATTGCTACAAACATGGCGGGTCGGGGAACGGATATTATCCTAGGTGAAGGTGTGTCTGAACTTGGTGGGTTACATATCATTGGCACAGAACGACACGAATCTCGGCGAATTGATAACCAATTGCGGGGACGTGCCGGACGTCAAGGAGACCCGGGTTCCACCCAATTCTTTATTTCATTAGAGGATGACCTAATGCGCATGTTCGGTGCGGACAATATTATGGGCATTATGGATAAATTGGGGATGGATGATTCCATGCCGATTACATCTAGGATGATCTCTCGTTCTATTGAAACCGCCCAACGGCGTGTAGAGAACCGTAACTTTGACATCAGGAAACATGTCCTTGATTATGATGATGTCATGAATCAACAACGTGAAGTGATTTATGGACAGCGCCGTGCAGTGCTTATGGGTGAAAACCTGCATGACAATATTATTGACATGCTGGAAAAAGCGGTTACAGACAGCATCAGTATGTTTAGTGGAGAAAGCTCGTTCCCAGAAGAGTGGGATCTGTCTGCCTTAGCCGATTATGTCGAAAGTTTCTTTCTACCGGGAATCCATTTAAATCCTGAAGAGCTTGCGGACTTATCGAAAGAAGATATCGAGGAAATGTTGATTGACCGAGCCAAAGAATTTTATGAGAGTCGCGAAGAGCAGTTCGGTGCTGAGCTGATGCGGGAGATTGAACGCGCCGTGATGCTTCAGATTGTAGACAGCAAATGGATGGATCATCTCGATGCGATGGATATGTTGCGTGAGGGAATCGGTCTGCGTGCCTATGGGCAGAAAGATCCGTTGGTTGAATATAGGCGTGAAGGGTTTGAAATGTTCCAAGCGATGATTGACTCTATTCAGGATGATATTATCCGCTATGTAATGCGAGTAACTCCTCAAGTCCGGGAAGCAGTTGTTGAAAAGCCTCGGAACGTGACAGAGAACCTCTATGAAGGTGAACCAAAAGAACCGGTGCAAGCCGGAGACCAGATTGGACGCAATGATCTCTGCTCGTGTGGAAGCGGGAAAAAGTATAAGAAGTGTTGTGGAGCAGAGAAAAAATAGGTCTTGGAAGGGTGAATATAAAGTGCTTTCTGATTGGAAAAAGGAACTGGAAACGTTAACATTGTGCTTGGCAGATTTGAGGGTTTCCCTTTGACGTCTCTCAGCGTATAGAGAAGATTAGTGCTCTGGAAAGAGAGTTTCAGCGGCCTAATTTGTGGGATGATGCTGTCATCGCCCAGAAAATCATGCAGGAGTTAGCCTATCATCAGAGTAAAGTCAAGATTTACGTAGAATTAGAGCAGGAAATTGAGGAAACGGTGACACTCTGGCAGTTGGCAACTGAGGAAGATGATGTGAGTCTTGAGCCAGAGATTGAGCAAGGAATTAATAGGCTTCGACGACGTTTTGAGGCTTTAGAACTTGAGATACTTCTCAGTGGACCGTATGATCGGAACAATGCCATATTGACTCTACACGCGGGAGCCGGGGGTACGGAAGCCCAAGATTGGGTGCAAATGCTCTATCGGTTATATATGCGGTGGGGAGAGCGACATGGCTATAAAGTGGAGACCTTGGATCTTTTAAATGGGGATGAGGCAGGTATTAAAAGTGCAACTCTGTCTATCAGTGGAGAAAACGCGTACGGGTATGCCAAGTCTGAAAAAGGCGTGCACCGGTTAGTTCGAATTTCTCCATTTGATGCGTCAGGACGTCGCCATACATCGTTCGCTTCCGTGGATGTTATTCCGGAAGTGTCGGAGGATAATGAGATAACCATTGATACCGAAGATTTGAGAGTAGATACCTACCGATCTGGTGGGGCTGGCGGTCAGCACGTCAACAAGACGGATTCGGCTATCCGGATTACCCACTTGCCGTCTGGAGTTGTAGTCCAGTGTCAGAGTGAACGCTCCCAAACTCAAAACAAAGCTGCGGCCATGCGAGTTTTGCAGGCGAAATTGCTGGAACTTAAGCTCAAAGAGCAAGAAGCGGAGATTTCCGAAATCCGTGGTGAGCAACAAGAGATCGCTTGGGGAAGTCAGATCCGTTCTTATGTGTTCCATCCTTACAGCATGGTTAAAGACCACCGTACCAATGAGGAAACTGGGAATGTGTCGGCGGTGATGGATGGGGAAATCGATGCGTTTATAGCAGCCTATCTCCAGAAGACTAAGACAGTAAAGTAGGAAACTAAGCTAAAGATACCTACTGGATTGGGTTTCAATTAAGAAAGAGTTAAAGGAGGGAATAACTTGAACACTATTGAACTAAAGCGAGTAGCTAATGCTCTCCGTCAAGACATAATTTCCATGCTTGTAACTTCAAAATCTGGACACCCGGGTGGAAGTTTATCCGCCGCTGAAATTGTGGCCGCGTTATTTTTCCACGAAATGAAAATAAATCCTCAAGACCCCCGTTGGGCGGACCGGGATCGCTTTGTCCTTTCTAAAGGGCATGCGGCTCCCGTGCTTTATGCAGCGTTGGCAGAGGAGGGGTATTTCCCTAAGGAGGAGCTACAAGGGCTTCGCCAAACTGGCCGTATGCTTCAAGGACATCCCGACATGAAGAAGACCCCAGGCGTGGATATGTCCACAGGTTCCTTAGGACAAGGTCTTTCAGCCGCCAATGGAATGGCTCTGGCCGGAAAGCTGGATGGCAAAGAGTATCGGGTTTTTGCTTTACTCGGTGACGGTGAGATGGCCGAGGGACAAATTTGGGAAGCAGCGATGGCGGCCGCCCACTACAAACTGGATAATGTCACAGCTGTCTTGGACTTTAACGGATTACAAATTGACGGGACGACAGATAGTGTTATGTGTTCAACTCCGCTAGCAGAAAAGTGGAGGGCCTTTTGCTGGCATGTGATCGAAGTCGATGGGCATGATGTCGAGGCACTGCTTGCGGCGTTTGCTGAGGCAAAACAGGTCAAAGGAAGTCCGACCATTATCATTGCTAAGACGGTAAAGGGCAAAGGGGTTTCCTTTATGGAAAATCAAGCAGGTTGGCATGGCAATGCACCTAGTGTTGAACAAGGCGAGCAGGCACTGAAAGAATTACGGGAGGAGGCGTTAAACCTTGGCTGATAAAGTAGCGACACGTGATGCGTATGGCAAGGCTCTTCTGGAGTTAGGGGCGGAAAACCCCAATGTTGTAGTATTAGATGCAGATTTGTCGAAGTCGACCAAGACCGCTGACTTTGGTAAAAAATATCCCGAGCGGTTCTTTAATATGGGTATTGCTGAGGCTAACCTCATGGGGACGGCGGCTGGACTGGCTACAGCAGGCAAAATCCCGTTTGCGAGTACCTTTGCAATTTTTGCAGTGGGACGGGCTTTTGAGCAGATCCGCAACTCGATTGCATATCCCAAGCTAAATGTTAAAATCGCAGCCACACACGCTGGAATTACGGTAGGGGAAGACGGTGGTTCCCATCAGGCCATTGAAGACGTAGCCATCATGCGTGCCGTCCCAAACATGGTCGTTTTAGTTCCTGCTGATGGGGAGGAAACCCGTCAGGTGATTTTGGCTGCTGCCAAATACAACGGGCCGGTCTATATTCGAATGGGGCGATTGGCGGTTCCACTCCTATTTGGAGACGATTATCGCTTTGAGATTGGGAAGGCAAATGTCCTAAGAGAAGGGACAGATGTTGCCATCATGGCTAATGGAGTAATGGTGTCCATGGCCTTAGAAGCAGCCGCAGAGCTTGCCGCTGAGGGTATTAGCGTGAGTGTGGTCAATGTGGCTTCGGTGAAACCACTGGATGAGGAAACCGTCGTGCGGGTTGCCAAGCAAACGAAAGCCATTGTTACGGCAGAGGAGCACAATATTATTGGGGGGCTAGGGGGCGCGATTGCCGAGGTTTTGGGTGAGCAACAGCCTACGCCTATGGTTCGAGTCGGACTTAAAGATACCTTTGGCGAGTCCGGTCGTCCTCAGGAGCTTCTTGAAAAATATGGCTTGACCAAGGCAGATTTAATCAAAGCTGTCCATGAAGTTCTTGCCAAAAAACAGAGATGATTAGACGCCTTGATACGGTGGCAGGAGCCGTATAGGAGAGAAAGGGCGAGCACTCTTGGAAGTGTTCGTTCTTTCTTCATTTTTAGTCTTATTT
>DATMYU010000592.1:0-6450 GCA_035560775.1 Desulfosporosinus sp. | reverse complement strand
CCTATATGGGGAGGATGGTGAACCCTTGTGAATACTGATCAAATTAATGATACTCAATATGGGTATGTTCACCTTCATAACCATACAGAATTTAGTCTGCTCGATGGAGCAGCACGAATCAAAGACTTGGTTAAACGTGCGGTGGAATTGAAAATGTCGGCTTTAGCCATAACTGACCATGGGGTCATGTATGGAATCATTGACTTCTATAAAGCCTGTCATAAAGAGGGAATTAAACCGATTATCGGGTGCGAAGTCTATGTTGCTCCTAATAAGCGGACGGATCGGACGCCCGGGAAGGACGATTCCAATCGTCATTTAGTCCTCTTAGCTGAGAATGAAGAGGGGTATCGCAACCTGATTCGGTTGGTTTCCATGGCCCACATAGAAGGCTTTTACTATAAACCTCGCGTCGATAAAGAAATCCTGCGCAAGTATGCTAAGGGAATCATTGCACTGAGTGCCTGTTTGGCCGGGGAAGTGTCTGATTACCTAGTGCAGGATCAATTGGAGATGGCAGTTCAAAGTGCCCTCGACTATGAGGACATTTTTGGCAAAGGAAATTTCTTTCTCGAAGTCCAGGATCACGGTATTGAGGAGCAGCGCAAAGTTATTGCAGGAATGTGGAAGGTCCATGAACGCACCGGGATTTCAATGGTAGCAACCAATGATGTTCATTACGTTAAACGTGAGGATGCTTTCGTTCAAGACGCTTTGCTCTGTATCCAAACAGGTAAGACCTTAGCAGATACTACACGGATGCGTTTTTCAAGTCAAGAATTTTTCCTCAAATCTGAACAGGAAATGGCTTTGCTGTTTGGGGAACACCCTGAGCTTTTGAAAAATACGGGTCTAATAGCGAAACGCTGTCAGGTAGATTTCCATTTTGGCGGGAATCATTTACCCGTGTTCGAGGTACCAGCGGGGTTTACCTTAGATGGCTATCTTGAGGCCCAATGCCAAGAGGCCTTTCCTCGTTTCTACCCTCAAAGGACGGAAAAGGAACGCGATCGCTTGGACTATGAACTCCAAGTTATCTTCCAAACTGGTTTCTCGGGATATTTTCTGATTGTTGCTGATTTTTGCCGTTTTGCCAAGGAAAATGGCGTGGTGGTAGGACCGGGGCGGGGATCTGCAGCGGCGAGTATGGTTGCCTATTTACTAGGGATTACGTCGGTCGAACCGATGCGCTTTGATCTTCTTTTCGAACGTTTTTTGAATCCGGAAAGAATCTCGATGCCGGATATTGACATAGATTTTGACCCGGAGGGCCGGGAGCGTGTGATCCGTTATGTTACTGAAAAATACGGCTCAGATAAGGTATGTCAGATTATAACCTTTGGAACTATGGGAGCTAAAGCGGCGATTCGAGATGGAGGACGGGTTTTAGCTATGCCCTTGGCCCGAGTTGATAAAGTAGCGAAAGCTATTCCAACTGACCTAGGGATGACCCTAGAGAAAGCCTTAAGTGTATCCCCTGATTTAGCTCGTATGGTCGAAGAGGATGAAGAAATTAAAAGACTCTACGCCTTAGCCCGGTCTCTTGAAGGCATAACCAGACACGCTTCAACGCATGCAGCTGGAATCGTTATCTCTAAAGAACCCCTTATGAATTACCTCCCGCTCCAGAGGACGTCAGAGGACTTTGTGATGACCCAATTTCCGATGAAAGCGGTCGAAGAAATCGGGCTTTTGAAAATGGACTTTCTTGGTTTGCGAAACTTAACTATTTTACAAGAAGCTGTGCGGCGGATTGAAGAGACGCATGGGTTAAAACTGGATTTGCAAACTCTGACCCTAGATGATCCATTGACATATACTTTATTAGCTTCGGGAAACAGCACGGGGATCTTTCAGCTGGAAAGTGGTGGTATGCGCGCGATTCTGAAGGAACTTAAGCCAACGTGCTTTGAGGATATTATTGCGGTCATAGCCTTATACCGACCAGGTCCGATGGACCAAATTCCGGAATTTATTCGCCGAAAACTCGGAAGTAACATCACTTATTTGCATCCCAAGATGGAGCCTATTCTTAAATCCACCTACGGGATTATTGTTTATCAGGAACAGGTTATGCAGCTTGCCCGTGATCTTGGTGGCTATTCTCTTGGGCGAGCGGATCTACTTCGTCGGGCGATGGGAAAAAAGAAAAAAGAAATCATGGAAGAGGAACGTCAGAACTTTATTCAGGGTCTGCAAGATGATGACGGCGAATGGATCATCCCAGGCGCGCTTCGGATTGGCATAACTCTTCATGATGCGGAAGAAATTTTCGATTTGATGGCCAAATTTGCGGAATATGGTTTTAATAAAGGCCATGCCACAGCCTATGCGGTGATTTCGTATCAAACGGCCTATTTAAAAGCAAACTATCCCTTAGAGTTTATGGCAGCCTTGTTAAGCACTGTGATGGGCTCGGCAGACAAAATTTCCTTCTATATACAAGATGCCCGGTTAAGCGGGATTGAGGTTCTTCCCCCGGATGTTCAGTACAGTCAAGTCGGATTTTCCACTGAAGAGCAAGCCATCCGTTTTGGCTTGGGTGCCATACGCAATGTGGGCGTCAATGTCGTGGAAAAAATTCTTGAAGCTAGGAAAGACGGTCCCTTTAAATCCCTCTATGATTTCTGCCTGCGTGTCGATCAAAAGGTTTTGAATCATCGAGTTTTGGAAAGTTTGGTCCGTTCTGGTGCCTTTGGTTCATTTTGCTCACGGGCCCAGGCCTTGGCTGTCTTGGATCAGGTATTAAATATGGCTGGGCGTCGGCAAAAAGATCGGCTTTCAGGCCAGTTCTCTCTTTTCGATCAGGATGAAGAACTGAGTGAAGAGATTAAATTCCCTGAACTCCCGGATTTTCAAGAACGGGCGATCCTTGATATGGAAAAGGAATACCTGGGCCTCTATTTAAGTGGGCATCCCCTTTCCTCGGTTTTATCTCAAATTCAGCCCAATACGTCTTCAGATATTCTGACCTGCTTGGAAGGCGAAGAAGAGAAGAAGGTAGCACTGGGAGGATTAGTGACTGGATTTCGGCAGAATATGACGAAAAAAGGTGAGATGATGGCTAGCTTTGTTCTAGAAGACTTAACGGGCGGAATCGAGGTTTTAATTTTTCCACGGGTTTATGCACAAATTAACGCCATAGGCAATGACCAGGTGATTGTTGTTGTAGGGCGTTACAATATCCGGGATGAGGAGAAAAAAATCTTCGCTGAGAAAATTACAAGGCTCGAGGACTTAAAGCCTTTTGTAGAGAACAAACCAATCTCCCTACCGAAGATTCCCAAGCCACAAACAGTTAGAAAGCGTCTTTTCTTAAGGTTTCCCAATGATAAAAGTGAGCTTATGGAACCTATATTGAGTGTTTTGAAGAGGTATCCTGGAAGTCAACCGGTTTATTTCTTTTTCGAGGATAATCAGAAAGTCCTTGAAGGGGAGCGGGAATTTTGGGTCAATGACGGGGATGAACTCATGAATGCACTTTATGGTGTGATGGGGCAAGGGAATGTTGTTTGGAAAGAGGCAAAATAATTTTGCTTAGAGAGGTTGTCTCTAGCAGGATTATTGACTTTTAAGGAGAACCCATGAAATATCCTAAAATATCCTGAAATATAAAGGAGCACAAAAATTTGCGTACTGCTATTTATCCGGGAACGTTCGATCCTATAACCAATGGACATCTTGACATTTTAATTCGAGCGAAAGAGTTGTTTGACGGAGTGACCATTGCCATTGCTACCGATAGTAACAAGGTCCCGTTGTTTTCTCTCGAAGAGAGATTGGAGTTGCTTTTGGAAGCAACCAAAGACATGAATAAGGTCAGTGTCCGTATTTTTGAAGGATTAACGGTTGAGTTTGCACGGCACTGCGGAGCGGTAGCTATTCTTCGTGGACTTCGTGCCTTATCAGATTTTGAATTTGAATTCCAACTCGCCTTAATGAACAAAAAGATTGCCCCGGATATTGAAACGGTTTTTCTTATGACTCAGAGTCAATTTTCCTTTATTAGTTCTAGTTCGATTAAATGGGCAGCTAGTTTGAATGGCGCAGTTTCGGATTTTGTGCCTCCACATGTTGAAAAGGCACTTATGATGAAATATGCTGATCAGAACATTGTTAAGTGATTAGGATTGAATATCCTCTTTGTTGCATAATTAGAAGGTTTTATGGTATCATTATACGGATTTAATAAGGGGGCTTTTACAGTATGTGGACCGTCATTTATATTGCACCCAATAAGTTAATAGCTGAAAAATATAAGACAATCCTCACGAGTGAAGGGATGCTTGTTCAGCTTCGCCCGATTGGCTCAGCTCATCTCGGGGAACATGCTTCAGTCGAAATTCTCGTACCAGAATCTGAGGCGGAAGAAGCGCATGAAATCATCACTGGCGCCATGGGGAGTTAAAGATTATGTTCAAAGATATATTCAGAAAAAAGAAGTATGTCACGATTCAAACTGCTCCGGTGCAGAAACTTAGGTCCACGGATGCTTCTTCGAAAGAGCCAACGACAAGCAAGAAAGAACTCCCCGACGGTCTTTGGGCAAAATGTCCGAAGTGTGGGGAAGTTCTCTTCAATAAAAATCTTGAAGAAAACGCACGGGTTTGTACGAAGTGTGAGTATCATTTTCGGATTTCTGCAAGGGGACGCCTTGCTTTATTGGTAGATGAAAACAGCTTTGAAGAATGGGATGCTGAGATAGTTTCAATTGATCCGCTGGATTTTCCCGGTTATCAAGGAAAGCTCATAGAGGCGAAGGAGAAGTCAGGATCGACAGAGGCTGTGTTGACTGGTCAGGCTCTGCTTGATGGGATCCCTGTTGTGTTGGTCTTTAATGAAGCGGATTTTATGATGGGTAGTATGGGCTCCGTCGTGGGAGAAAAGATTACCCGGGCGATTGAAAAAGCGATTGATTTACGCTTGCCGGTGGTGATATTTTCGACTTCAGGGGGGGCACGGATGCAAGAAGGAATTCTTTCTCTTTACCAGATGGCAAAAACTAGTGCTGCCTTGGGAAGATTGGCTGAAAACCACTTGCTGTATATTTCGGTACTCACGGATCCCACGTTCGGGGGGGTTACAGCTAGCTATGCTTCATTGGGCGACATTGCAATTGCCGAACCCAATGCCTTAATTGGGTTTACGGGTCCGCGTGTGATCAAGCAGACGATGAGACAAGAACTTCCGGCAGGTGCTCAAACGGCTGAGTTTAACCAAGAACATGGCTTAATTGATCTGATTGTGGGACGTGCTCAGATGCGATCCGTTCTAGCACGATTGTTACGGTACCATCAGGAAGGGGCTCAGTATGGTGCAACTGTTTGATTTTGAGAAACCTATAGAGGAACTCGTTAAGAAAATTTCGGAACTTCAGAAATTCTCTTCAGATAAGGAAATTGACCTTTCTCAGGAAGTTGCTGTTCTTGAAAAGAAAGTAGCTTTTCTGAAGAAGGAGATTTACGGAAACCTAGAGCCCTGGCAGAAAGCTCAGATAGCTAGACATCCAGAGCGGCCTAATTTTTATGACTATGTTCCGTTTCTATTTGAAGATTTTATAGAGCTTAAAGGAGACCGGCTTTTTGCGGATGATCACTCGATTGCGGGAGGAATTGCGCTTTTCCATGGCACGCCTGTAACAGTTGTCGCTCAGGTTAAAGGAAAAGGCACCAAAGAGAATATCAAGCGTAATTTCGGGATGCCTCATCCGGAAGGGTATCATAAAGCGATACGTCTGATGGATCAGGCCGAAAAGTTTGGACGTCCGATCTTGACGTTTATAGATACTCCTGGAGCAGCCTGTGACTTAGCAGCCGAGGAACGAGGACAGGGAGAGGCCATTGCCAGGTGCCTCCAAGCGATGTCCGGCTATCGCGTCCCAGTAATTAGTACGATTATCGGAGAAGGTGGAAGCGGTGGTGCACTCGCTCTTGGGGTGGGTAACGTGGTCTTGATGCTTGAAAATTCCTTTTACTCGGTCATTGCCCCGGAAAGTTGCGCCTCTATTCTTTGGAAGGACACGACCAAGGCAAAGGAAGCGGCGGCTGCTTTGAAGTTTACAGCACAAGATTTGTTGAGACTTGGAGTAGCAGATGAAATAGTTCGCGAGCCGCTCGGCGGTGCTCATAAGGACCTAAGACAAACCGCAGATGAATTATCACAGGTCATCTCAAAGTATCTTGTGCGTTTGCGTTCGGAGAAACCGGAAGTTTTGAAGGAAACACGATATCAAAAGTTGCGGTCCATTGGTGTTTACCAAGATAATTCCGGAAAGTCCTTAGAAATTGTTGAAAAAGACTTGACTAAATAGTTAAGTTAATGGTATTATAGCCAAGTCGTCATTCAACGTTTGACGAATGAATTTGGGCGAGTGGCGGAATGGCAGACGCGTCGGTCTCAAAATCCGATATATGTGAGTATGTGGGGGTTCAAGTCCCCCCTCGCCCACCA
>DATMYU010000591.1:0-2186 GCA_035560775.1 Desulfosporosinus sp. | reverse complement strand
ATTCAAATAATTAGTGCATTTTTCTAGAAAGGTCTTAATGCTTCTCTCCTCTTCTTGCTTTTTACCAAGGGTCATATCTCCTCTTCCCAACCTGTCACATAGCCCAAACAGTGCTACCTCGTCAATGGGGACCTCTGCAGCCATTCTTTCAATATCTGCAAAAGGCAATCCCTTTGTAACAAAGAGTATTTGCATATGCCACCGTACCATTTTTGAAACTTGATTGATAAATTTTTCGTCACTGGTAAATTCCTTGAGAAATTTAACGGAAAGCCTCTCTCCCCATTTATCATGATCATATGAAGTTATTTTTCCCTTTGTTAACTTGGTTGTGCCTGCTTTACCCAAATCATGGAGCAAAGCAGACCACATGAGCACCTTTGGATTTTGGCTAAGATGTTTCCTTTCTCCTACATTATCAAGAACTAACATTGTGTGGTTCCAAACACTACCTTCGGGGTGATGTTTCGGAGATTGAGGTACTTTCATTAAGTCACCCAATAACGTGTAAGGGTATTTCTCTGCAAATATTCCTGTTTTGCTTAATTCGTTAAAGTAGTTTGAAGGTTTATCGTCACCCATTAAATGAGCATTGAATTCAATAAATGATGGCATGTCAATTTGCTCCTATCAAAGAATATTTAATTCCATGTTTATCCAAACTTAATAAATTCAATTCACTAATCTTCCAGGGCTTCTCAGTAATGGAATCACCTCATTGCACCTTTTCCCTTGTTTCTTTAAAATTACACTTGACTTAAAGTAGGCTCTAAGGTGTATGCTCTTTTAGACTATCATTATAAAATCTTGGAGGTTATTAGTATGGAAAAATCAAAAGTCTATTTTACGGACTTTCACGTAACAATGAAAGAAAATTTGCAGCAGAAGTTGAGCCGTCTGATCAGAACGACGGGGATAAGTCAAATTGATTTTGACAAACAATATGCAGCAATCAAAATTCATTTTGGCGAGCCAGGTAATTTAGCCTATCTACGCCCTAATTTTGCCAAAACAGTGGTGGATATTGTGACAGAACTGGGAGGAAAACCGTTTCTAACAGATTGCAATACGTTGTATGTCGGTGGCAGAAAAAACGCGCTTGACCATCTGGATTCTGCTTATCTCAATGGCTTTTCGCCCTTTTCCACCGGTTGTCACGTGCTGATTGGCGATGGATTGAAAGGCACGGATGAGATTTTGGTCCCTGTTGAGGGCGGTGAGTATGTGAAAGAAGCCAAAATCGGTCATGCTATAATGGATGCAGATATATTGATTTCTCTGACTCATTTCAAAGGACATGAACTGACCGGTTTTGGCGGAGCACTGAAAAATATTGGTATGGGTTGCGGTTCCCGCGCAGGTAAGATGGAGATGCATAGCAGCGGAAAGCCCCATGTTTCCCAGGAACATTGTGTAGGGTGCGGCATGTGCACAAAAATCTGTGCCCACGATGCCATTACCGTGACAGAACTCAAGGCTTCCATTAATCACGAAAAATGTGTCGGCTGTGGCCGCTGTCTCGGCGTTTGCCCAATGGACGCTGTTCGGTCTGCTTCGTTCAATTCTAATGAAATCTTGAATAAAAAAGTAGCGGAATACACTTGGGCAGTACTGCACGGACGCCCTCACTTCCACATCAGCTTGGTAATCGATGTATCACCTTACTGCGACTGTCATTCAGAAAACGATGTACCGATTGTTCCGAATGTAGGTATGTTTGCGTCCTTTGACCCGGTTGCACTGGATGTTGCTTGCGCGGATGCGGTAAACCGTCAGCCTGTCATGATGGGCAGTCTTCTTGAGAAAAGCATCCGTGAGCACCATGACCATTTTACAGATGTCAGCCCAACTACCGACTGGAAAGTGGCAATCGACCATGCGGTTAAGTTGGGGTTGGGAAGCAAGGAATATGAGTTGATTACAATTTAACATGCACGTTTTCTTACCTAAACAAAAAGATAGGCCCAGCGAAGTTTATACCGCTAAGCGTATCTTTGTCTTCGTCAACATCGGTTATTTTCCAAACATCACTTGAATTCAAACCTTATCCTACGAATGCCCCAATTATGCGAAACTCTGGCGCTTTAAAGCACTTGATACTCAATATCAAGTGCTTTATAATAATGTTACGACTTCGAGTTAGCTCTAAGCTCTAAGCTCTAAGCTTTAAGCTTTAAGTCTAATTT
>DATMYU010000590.1:0-3368 GCA_035560775.1 Desulfosporosinus sp. | reverse complement strand
ATTATAAATAGATCAACTGGTACGTACGTCATGATGTTGTGATGTTACGATGAGTCGATCGAGATAATATGAAGAGGAGGATTCAGAGAAAAATGGCAAAAATCAAAATGACACCAAGTGAAGCCATTGTTGAAACTTTGTTAGCGGAAGGCGTTGATCACGTAACTGGTATTCTAGGTTCCGCATTTATGGATTTACTTGACTTATTTCCAACGGCTGGAATAAAATTTATCCCGGTTCGTCACGAGCAATCTGCCGGTCATATGGAAGATGCGTATTGTCGTGTTACAGGGAAATGTGGAGTCATCATCGGACAAAATGGCCCAGGAATCACCAATATGGTTACTTCTGTTGCTGCCGCTAATTCCGCACATACACCAATGGTCATCGTTTGCCCTTCTGCGGGTACACCTACCATTGGTTGGGATGGTTTCCAAGAAGCAGACACTGTACAAATTTTTAAAGCCATCACAAAAGCAACCATTCAAGTTCCTCATCCTAAGCGTGCAGCTGATTGCTTGCGAACGGCATTCCGCATTGCTTATGCAGAACGTGGGCCAGTACTCTATGATATCCCTCGTGATTATTTCTATGGCAATATTGAAGAACAAATCTTAGAACCACATCAATATCGTGTTGACAACCGCGGCTGCGGTTCGATGGAATCTCTTGATAGAGCAGCTGAAATCCTTCTCTCCGCCAAAAACCCAGTGATTGTCTCTGGCCGCGGAGTTGTGGATACTAAGTCCACTGATATTGTGGCAAAAATTGCTGAACTTCTCACAGCTCCTGTTGCTTGCACTTACATGCATAATGATGCATTCCCCTGCGACCATCCTCTCTGGGTCGGACCGATCGGTTACATGGGATCAAAAGCCGCTATGAATACATTGGCAGAGGCAGATGTCATCCTTGCCCTTGGGACAAGATTATCCGTTTTTGGGACCTTACCGCAATATGATATCAATTACTTTCCGGAAAGTGCCAAGATTATTCAAGTCGATATTAACCCCAGGAATCTGGCCCGAACACACCCTGTGGAAGTGGGAATTATTGGTGACGCTAAGGAAGCTGCTGTTGAGATCCTTAAGCGATTGGAAGCAAAAGTTCCTACTTCGAAAGTGGATCAAGGCCGTATGGATTCAATTAGAGTACGCGTAAAAGCTTGGAGAGATGAGCTTGTTACCTTGGCCATGGTTGATGGCGTACCGATTAACCCTCGCCGTGCTCTGTTAGAAATTCAAAAGGCTTTGCCTGAGAATGCGATTGTAGCCACGGATATTGGCAACGTTGCCTCCACTTCAAATAGTTATCTGGAATTTAAAGGGGAAGGCAAGCATATTGCAGCTCTTACCTTCGGAAACACTGGATTTTCCTACCCAGCAGCCTTAGGGGCGCAAATGGCTAGTCCTGAGGCACCGGTCGTATGTATTGTAGGGGATGGAGCATGGGGCATGAGCCTACATGAGGTAAGCACTGCTGTTGAGCATAACCTACCAGTAGTCGCTATTGTCTTTAGAAATGGAGCCTGGTGTGCTGAAAAGAAAAATCAAGTAGATTTTTATAATAACCGTTTCGTTGGGGCGGACATCCCGAACCCAGTGAGTTTTGTACCCGTTGCCATTGCTATGGGTGCTGAGGGAATCCGCATAGAGAAACCAGAAGAGGTTGGACCTGCCTTAACGAGAGCCTTAAGCTTACGAAAACCATTTGTGCTAGAAATTGTCTGTGATGGCACCCAGCTAGCACCCCCGTTCAGAAAAGATGCTTTGCAGATGCCAACTCGTCTACTTCCCAAATATCAACACCTTGATGTAAGGAACTGGTAATATCTAGGGCGTGCGTGCAAGACAGTGAGGTTACATTCACGCCCTTCCAAAGGTAAAAATATTTATTAGCGTTGCTAATAAAAAAAATTCTCAAAAATATATTCAATATTCAAAGTTTACAATCAAATTTCCTGATGCTGAGTGGAAACTTTCTTGAGAATTAAAATGGGGCTCATTGATTGAATTCCCCAGCAATAAGAGAAGGACAGAAAAAAGAGAAGGAGTCTTAAAGATGAGCACTGAACCAGTCGGAGATACGAAGCTAATCGTTCAAGACCTAATAAATAAGGGACGAATGGCCATGCTGGAAATCAAGGATTATACCCAGGAACAAGCAAATACGTTAGTTCAAGCTGTGGCTTGGGCCATCTACCAGCAGGAACATGCTGAAGAACTAGCTCGTATTTCTGTTCGCGATACTGGATTAGGTAACTATGCAGACAAGGTCATTAAAAATCAGCGAAAAACATTGGGTACATTGCGTGATTTGTTGGATACAGATGCCAAGACAGTAGGAGTAATTAATATTGATCAGGCCAAGGGAATCACGGAAATTGCTAAACCTGTTGGCATCGTTGCGGCAGCAGTACCTTCCACTAATCCTGGGGCAACTCCTGCAAATGTGAGCATGATGGCTTTGAAAGGGCGAAATGCAATAATTATAGCCCCATCGCCTAAAGGGGCTTCTACTACAAATAAACTTCTTGAGTATATCCATGCAGAACTAACTAAAATCGGTGCACCTATTGAT
Source organism: Desulfosporosinus sp. (assembly GCA_035560775.1). GTDB lineage: Bacteria > Bacillota > Desulfitobacteriia > Desulfitobacteriales > Desulfitobacteriaceae > Desulfosporosinus. The sequence goes on along the minus strand of DATMYU010000590.1, from coordinate 788 downwards.
CTAGTACAGGCTTTACCCACGCCAGTTTCCAAAGAATTGACAGGAGAATTGATGAAACAAGCCGATCTAGTAACCGTTACTGGGTCAGGCAATAATGTTAAGCTCGGTCAAACCTGTGGCACCCCTAATGTATGCGTTAGTGCGGGTAACGTTGTTTCTGTAGTCGATGCATCGGCTAATTTGCAAGAGGCCGCACACAAAATTATGCTGAGTAAGACCTTTGATAACGCAACAAGTTGTTCAAGTGATAACGCAGTAGTCATTGAAGCAGCAGTTTATGACGCCATGATTAAGGCATTAAAAAATGAAGGTGCCTATCTCTGCGATGCAGAAGAAAAAGTTCAAATGTACAAGGCCATGTGGGATGAAAACGGCAAGCGGCGGGGTATCACCACTGCCAAATCAGCGGAAGAAATGGTTGGCGTTGCCGGTTTAGCTACCCCAGAAGCAAAGAATGCGAAATTCTTCATGGTTGAGGAAACAGAAGTGGGGAAAGCATTTCCTTTCTCAGGAGAGAAACTTTCTTTAGTATTGGCAGTGTATAAAGTCGAGAATTTTGATCAAGCAGTCGCCTTGACTAAGCGTATTCTGAATTTTGTGGGACGTGGGCACTCCTGCGGATTGCATACTAGTGATGAATCCCATATCGAACAGATTGGCTACGAGATGGATGTTTGTCGCCTCTTAATTAATCAGGCTCAATGTTTTGGTAATGGAGGAAGCTTCAACAACGGTCTTAACTTTACACTCTCCATGGGCGGTGGAACTTGGGCAGGCAACAATATTAA
>DATMYU010000589.1:0-3749 GCA_035560775.1 Desulfosporosinus sp. | reverse complement strand
ACAGTGTCTTCGGGCGCCAGCCAAGTTTTCTTTACACCTTGGAATACACGGTGTTTAAATCTATTTATTTTATTGTATAATGAAGGCTACATCTGAATAGCAAACAAAAATGACGGAGGGATTTTATGCTGAGAATTGGCTTTCTTGGTCCAGATGGTACCTTTACCCAACGAGCTGCGCTAATTTATACCTCTAACAATCCTGCAGAATTGGTTGGGTTGCCTAGTATTCGAGAAACGCTTTTAGCCGTACAACATGGCGAACTGGATTTGGCTGTTATCCCTTTAGAGAATTCTTTGGAGGGGTCAGTCAATGTCGTTTTAGATATTTTGGCCTGGGAAGTGGATTTGCTTATTATTGATGAACTAATTCTTCCTATATCGCAGACTTTAATGGTTACTCCTGGGGCTAGGTGGCAGGATATAACTGAGGTTTTCACCCATCCCCAGTCAGCTGGTCAGTGTCGTCTATTTCTGGAAAAACAACTACCGAAGGCCGAGTTGTATTTGAAGAATAGTAATGCAGAAGGGGCACAACAAGCTAAAAAAATCGGAATCACTGCGGGGGCTATAGGACCGGAACAAGCTGCAGAAATCTTTGGGCTTGAAGTCGTCCTTCGGGATATTCAGGATCAAGACAATAACTTCACTAAGTTTGTTGTTGTAGGGAAAAATTCCGTTCACTCTAGTGCTGGACTGAACAAGACTTCAATCGTCTTTACAACGGAACATAAGCCAGGCAGTTTATCTTGCATCCTGAATATATTAAGTTTATGGGATATTAATCTAAGTAAGATTGAATCCAGACCTTCTCGTGGGAAATTTGGTCAATATATCTTTTTTATCGATATTGAAGGACATATGAGTAACCCGGATGTTCGAGATGCTTTAACTATGGTAAAGCGCAAAACAACATTTTATAAGTTTCTCGGTTCCTATCCAAAGGCAGATCTAGATTAGCCATGGTGCTTTTCGTTCGTCCCCATGGCTATTGTGCTTATGTTTGGTTTAGCAGTTTCGATATGTTTAACTATGGCGGTTATCCCAGTGGTTCATAGTATAATCGAAACTGCCGTAGAGAGGAAAGAGAGCAAAGATGTGCCAAGGGAGATATCAGGGTAATAGTCGGTGTAGAAAGATTAAGCAAAATAACGTTAGTTAACTTTTTGACTGCGTTGTTTTGTACTAAAACAACTAAGAATAAGAGGAAATGAAATGTATCCGATAAATTTAAACTATAAAATGCCGGCAGAATGGGTCAAGCATACGCGTACCTATATTTCGTGGCCTGTTCAGGCGTCTATGTGTCATCCAGAGGACTTTGAAGCGGTTTGTCTTGGTTATACCGAAATTATCCAGGCTATTGCCGAATTTGAACCAGTGACGGTTGTAGCGAATCCCGTCGATTTGGAAAAGCTCTCTCGCCTATTTAGAAACGAGCGGATTGAATGCCTTGCGATTGAGCATAATGATGCGTGGCTACGGGATAATGGGCCGACGTTTCTAGTGAGTGGATTAGGGGAGTTAGCAGGGGTTAATTGGCAATTCAATGCCTGGGGAGGTAAATATGCGCCATGGGATTTGGATGATCTGGTGGCCCCTCAAATTCTTAAATCTGTCGGAGTAAAAAAGTTTGATGCTCCTCTCGTTATGGAAGGGGGTTCTCTCCATGTGGATGGAGAAGGCACGCTTCTGACCACAGAGGAGTGTCTCTTGAATCCTAATCGAAACCCAGAATTAACGAAAGAACAGATCGAAGCTGAGTTAAAAAAATTCTTGAATATACGGAAGGTAGTTTGGCTGAAGAACGGGTTAGACGGGGACGAGACAGATGGTCATGTGGACAATATTGCCTGTTTTGCGGCTCCTGGTAAAATTCTGATGCAGGTTTGTGACGATCCAGAGGATCCAAACTACACGATCACCCGAGAAAACTTAAAGATATTAAACGAAGAGACCGATGCACTGGGCAGGGAATTTGAACTAATCCCTATCCAGCAGCCTCCAAAATTGTGCGATACAGATACCGGTAGGCGCTACACCTTGAGCTATCTGAACTTTTACTTTGTTAATGGGGGACTAATCTTGCCTGTTTTCGGAGGCCGAGCAAAAGAGTCAGACCGCTTAGCGGCACAGGTGTTGGGTGAACTATACCCGCAAAGACGGATACGTACGGTTAATGGTATGGCAATTATCCGAGAGGGCGGGAATGTGCATTGTACAACGCAGCAGATGCCCGTGGGGAAGAGGGGTTAACGTGAGAAACGTAAAAGTGGCGGCTACTCAGATGAGTTGTTCTGGTAGCATCGATGAAAACATTGCCAAGGCGGATGTATTAGTTAGAGAAGCAGCGGAAAAAGGCGCTCAAATTATCTTGTTGCAAGAGTTGTTCGAAACCCCGTATTTCTGTCAAAAGGAAAAATCTGATTACTATGTCTATGCGACGGAATTGGAGCAGAACAAAGCCGTTGCGCATTTTAAAAAAGTAGCTAAAGAGCTTCAGGTGGTCTTGCCAATTAGTTTCTATGAGAAAAAAAACTATGCTCGCTATAATTCACTGGCCGTCATTGATGCTGACGGAGAGGTGCTGGGGAAATATCGCAAGAGCCATATACCGGATGGTCCGGGTTATGAAGAAAAATTCTATTTTAACCCAGGAGATACAGGCTTTAAGGTCTGGAATACCCGCTATGCAAAAATTGGGGTTGGGGTTTGTTGGGATCAATGGTATCCGGAAGCAGCTCGATGTATGGTCTTAATGGGTGCTGAGCTACTTTTTTATCCCACCGCCATCGGGTCGGAGCCCGAAGATGGTTCTATTGATTCCAAAGATCACTGGCAGACCTGTATGTTTGGGCATGCTGCTGCCAACCTGATTCCGGTGGTTGCTTCGAATCGGATTGGAATTGAGGAAGATGATGATTCTAGTATTACCTTCTACGGCTCTTCCTTTATTGCAGGTCCACAAGGAAATAAGGTGAGTGAGGTTGGCCGCGCAGAAGAAGGGGTGTTGGTTGCTGAATTTGATTTGGATCAACTGGAGAAGCAGCGGCTTGAGTGGGGAATTTTCCGGGACCGCCGGCCTGATTTATACCGAATTATCTCCTCGTATGACGGTGAGTTAACGATTAAGGGGAGTCGGTAAGTAGTTTGAGGCAGGGATTAATATTCACTTGGAATCATTTAAGAAAAATTGGAACATTATTAGCACCCTAGCAGTCTTTGGCGTTATTTTCCATGTTCGTTGTTGGGTATGTTCCTCATATTTTAATTGGTCTGCAGCTTCTCGTGTCTTTACTTCCGAACGAGAAAATGCAGGTAAAATTGTCTTAACTGCCCAAAGGAACGTCTTGCAGGACGCTGCACATAACGGGGTTATGGAAAACGTAGTCGCAAAAATTATCGGTCCTATGGAAACTGACAATAATGAGAAGGGTAGTACCAGAAACCAGAAACCAGTTAGACTGATGCCTTGGGACAGCAGTCTAACTGGTTATTTTATTACCCCACAAACTTGCAGTTCACTCACCGTCACCCACATCGTGATCGCGAGGGAATTGGAAATGGGATCTACATGGTAGCTATGGGACTTCTCATTTAAGCGATGCTTCTTTTTATAGAACGTCAATTCAATGTAACGTAACGTTGGTGTGATTCTTAACAGTGGAGGAGTCCAACCAACGGAAGCAGAGCATGAAAAACTCCCACCTTTTCTTTTATAGAAGTGGGGGTTTTAGTAGTGAGTAAAAA
>DATMYU010000588.1:0-8574 GCA_035560775.1 Desulfosporosinus sp. | reverse complement strand
CTATTTATCAAAGTGATACATAAGTTGCGAGGCGAGTATCCTATATTTCAGTGAATATTTTGATGAATAATTCTAAAACGACTATGTAGGGAAGAAAAACTTTATCGTTTTGATAAGGATCTGTGTTGCATGCATGTAAAGATCCTTAGTATAGGCTTGTTTGCGGGTTTTTATCGAATTGGCACGAATCTTGCTTTAATAATTAGCTAGCAATCCAAATCTGATTTTCTCGATGGTACTTTAAGACGAGGAGGTGGCAAGGAGCTAACGTGCATCATTCATTCCGCGTAAAAATAAGGAGGAATTGAAAATGGCTAACACGAAAACCCCAATCGCTCCAGTTGACGAGATTCTGCCTGCTGGGAAACTTTTTTTGTATGGATTACAACACGTGCTGGCGATGTATGCTGGAGCAGTCGCTGTTCCTTTGATCATCGCAGCAGCAGCTGGTTTAACACAAGCACAAACCGCTTTTCTGATTAACGCTGACTTGTTCACCTGCGGTATTGCAACTCTACTCCAAACCTTGGGAATTTGGAAAATCGGAATTAAGATTCCGGTTATCCAAGGGGTTACTTTTGCTGCCGTTACGCCTATGGTTATCATGGCCACGAGTGGTGGTATGCCACTAATCTTTGGATCTGTAATGGTAGCTGGTTTATTTACATTTTTAGCAGCACCGTTCTTTAGTAAGTTGATTCGCTTTTTTCCACCGATTGTTACGGGGAGCATCATCACGATCATCGGTGTTTCGCTGCTGCCAGTGGGTGTTAACTGGGCTGCAGGCGGAGTGGGGAATAAACAATATGGCTCATTAACCTTCATATTGGTTGCAGCAATTGTACTTTTAGCCATTCTCTTAATCAATAGATTTTTCAAAGGTTTCGTTTCTCACATCGCCGTTTTGCTTGGTTTACTCGTCGGTCTTATAGTAGCCATACCCTTAGGACTTGTAAACTTTTCGGGAGTTGCTTCGGCTCCTTGGCTGGGTATTGATACGCCCTTTTTCTTCGGGTATCCTACCTTTGATGCTGGTGCGATCATCGCCATGATTCTTGTTATGTTGGTTGTAATGGTCGAGTCAACTGGGGATTTTCTCGCCATTGGCGAGATGGTCGGCAAAAAGATCGGTGAAAAAGATCTCACTGCCGGTTTAAGAGCAGATGGATTAGCCACCATGCTCGGCGGTGTCTTCAATGCCTTTCCTTACACGGCCTTTGCCCAGAACGTTGGCTTGGTCGGCTTAACAGGGGTTAAGAGCCGTTTCGTCGTCGCAACGTCCGGTGTGATCTTGGTTGTCTTAGGTCTATTCCCTAAGATGGCAACCGTCATCGCTTCCCTGCCTGTTCCGGTACTTGGGGGAGCTGGAATCGCCATGTTTGGAATTGTAGCTGCAAGTGGAATTAAGACTCTCGCTAAAGTAGACTTTGAGAAAAACGCCAATAATATTTTTATTGTGGCGATTAGTATCGGGATTGGCCTGATTCCAGTGGTAGCTCCAGACTTCTTTAAACTTTTTCCATCCTGGAGCCAGACCATTATGCATAGTGGAATTACCTTAGGTTCAATCACAGCCATTGCCCTTAATGCTTTCTTTAATGGCAGCAAAGGCGCAGGAGATATCGATGATCTTAAAGATAATGCTGGAATGATATCCTAAGAAGGTAGGGGTGGGAAAGAGTAGCCTTTCCCACCTTTTTCGACAAGTATGTAGAGTGAGGGTAATTCATGAATTGCCCGTACAGGTTTTGGGGAGTTGGTAAGGGCAATTGCTGAATTGTTCCTTCAAGGCTAGAGAATTTGGTGAGTGCTTACTTGTGGAAAATCTTGAACAGCGAAGGGGTTTTAGGGAATGACTGTCGATTTATCCGTTGAGTTTTGCGGATTAAAACTTGAGAACCCCTTTGTCTTAGCTCCTTCCCCCAGCACAGATCAGCTCGATCTTTTGCGAGAGGCTTTCGAGGCTGGGTGGGCTGGAGCGGTTCTAAAGACCGTAGCCGTAGATTCCAGTATTGTAAGTCGAGTTTTTCCCCTCGTCATGCGGATTGAACAAGGCGGGGCCTTTATTGGTTTGCAAAATATCGATCTTGTTTCTGAGCATTCCGTTGAGTTTATGGAACAAATGGTCGTTAGCTTAAAAAAACGTTTCCCAAATAAAGTTGTGATTCCTAGTATCATGGCCAGCACGAAGGAAGATTGGCAATCTTTGACGAAACGGTTTGTCGCTGCGGGTGCCGACATTATTGAATGTAGTATCTGGTGTCCACATGGAGCTGAGTGGGGTTTATGTACTATAGTTCAAGAAACCGTTGGAACGGAGCAAATCGCTCGTTGGGTGAAGGAAGCAGCTGGAGACGTTCCCGTTGTTATTAAATTATCTGCGCAGGATTCCGATATCATTGCTACGGCTGTGGCGGTAGAACGCAGTGGCGCGGACGGAGTGTGCGCAATAAACACGATAAAAAGTATTACCGGCGTTAACCTAGATACAATGATTCCCTACCCCAATGTAGCCGGACTATCAACGTATGGTGGACTTTCCGGCCCAGCCTTGAAGCCCATTGCTTTGCGCTGTACGGCGGAGATTGCCCAAAATGTCGATCTGGATATTGCCTCAAGTGGTGGAATTACTACTTGGCAGGATGCTGCTGAATTCCTGCTCTTAGGCGCTAGTACCTTGCAAATTTGTACCGCCGTATTGCGTTTTGGCATAGGCATTATTCAGGAGCTCTGCTCGGGTTTAGGTCGTTGGATGGAAGAAAAGGGCTTCCAAAGCACAAAAGAGGTTATCGGACAATCACTGCCGTATTTAGTAGAACATGCCCAGCTGCCAAGAGGGATACAAGTTGTTGCTCAAATTCAGTACGAAGTGTGTAATGGTTGTGGGATTTGCTTAAGGGCTTGTCAGACCGGCGGAAACGATGCCATTATTTGGAGGGAAGGGTTCCCTCAGGTTATAATGAACAAGTGCATAGGGTGTGGTATTTGTCGGGCGATGTGTTTCGTAAAGGCTATTAACTTAGTCCGACCTTCCGGAGATGTGAATGCTCATCGGGATGAACCGCCTAAAATTCAATTCGGATAATTTTCCATGAGATGCATTACAGCAAAGAAAATTAAGGTAGAAAGGGTGAAAGTAGATGCTATTAATTGGTAATGGTACAGTTTTAACCTTAGGTAAGAGTAATCAAGTCATTCCAAAGGGTGGCGTTCTAATTCAAGATACCAAGATCATCGAAATTGGTTCAACTCAAGATTTGCAGACCCGGTTTCCAGACGCGGAGTTTATTGATGCTCACGGAAAGCTGATCATGCCAGGGATGATCAATACCCATATGCATCTCTACAGCACCTTTGCTCGGGGAATGAATTCCAAAAGTAATCCTCCCAAAAGCTTTAGAGATATTTTAGAAGGCCTTTGGTGGAAACTTGATAAATTATTGTCCCTGGAAGACGTTTATTATAGTGGACTGACTCCCTTAATTGAGTGTATTAAAACGGGTACAACGACGATTGTCGATCATCACGCTAGCCCTATGGCTATTACTGGAAGCCTGGCTACTCTAGCCAAGGCAGCCAAAGAGATCGGAGTTCGCGCGGCTTTTTGCTATGAGGTCTCAGATCGAGATGGCGATGAGATTGCCCAAGAAGGTATTCAAGAAAATGTCGACTTTATCGCAGGGTGTCAAGCCAAACCTGACCCCATGGTTGCCGGGATGTTTGGGCTCCACGCATCGTTAACCTTATCCGATCAAACCTTAGCTGCCTGCAGTGCGGAAGCGAAGCGTCTTGGAGCTGGTTTTCATGTTCATGTTGCCGAAGGAAAAGAAGATCTCGAAGATAGTCTCGCTAACTATGGAATGCGGGTTGTGGAACGTTTAGAAAAATTCGATATTTTGGGTCCGAAGACCATTGCAGTCCATTGTGTGCATATTGATGATCACGAAATTGACATCCTTAAAGATACCCAAACTCAAGTGGTGCACAACCCCGAATCAAATATGGGGAACGCTGTCGGAGTAACACCTGTTCTTAAGATGTTAAGCCGTGGGGTCAAGGTGGGCCTGGGAACGGATGGTTATACTTGTGATATGTTTGAGAGCGCAAAAGTAGGGAATGTGCTTCATAAGCATGCCGCCGCTGATCCGAGTGTCGCTTGGGGAGAAATTCCCCAAATGCTCTATGGAAATAACCCTGAGATTGTCTCACAACTCTTTGGTGGGAAATTCGGGGAATTAGTCGAAGGTGCTTGGGCTGATGTCATTGTGGTTGATTATGTACCACCTACTCCCTTGGATTCTAACAATTGGACGGGCCATCTTCTCTTTGGGGTCTCTGGACGGTCGGTCGAAACAACGGTTATCAATGGGCAGGTACGAATGCTGGACAGAAAACTCATAGATATTGATGAGGTAGCCATAGGCGAACGTTCACGCGAATTGGCCCAGGGCGTATGGAATAAAATTTGAGGTGATTTGATTGAAGAATGTGTTGGGACTACGTTGTATTGAATGTAAAAAGGAACTTCCGGCGCAAGCCGGATTGTATACTTGTCCGTCTTGCGGCTCAAAAGGCGGCATTATGGATGTCATATATGACTACCAAGAAATCAACCGGATGACGACACGTGACCAAGTGACAAAGTCCAGAGACAATTCAATGTTCCGTTACCTGCCGTTTCTGCCGATTCACCCAGAGTCTGCCCGCCCTCATCTGAGAGTGGGCTGGAGTCCACTTTATAAACCATTGGGACTGGGTAAGAGTTTAGGGATGAGTAACTTGTATATCAAAGATGACGGACAGAATCCGACGTCTTCCCTGAAAGATCGAGCTTCGATCATTGCAGTGATTAAAGCAGTGGAGGAGAAGGCTCCGACGGTGGCCTGTTCTTCAACGGGCAACGCGGCCTCATCTTTAGCTGGCAGCGCTGCCGCTATGGGTTTAAAGAGCGTTATCTTTGTTCCCAGCCGTGCCCCACAAGGAAAGATCGCTCAATTGTTGATCTTTGGAGCGACGGTGATCAGTGTTCAGGGCTCTTATGAAGACACCTTCGGACTTTCGGCCGAGGCGATTGATCGCTTTGGCTGGTATAATAGAAATGCCGCCATTAATCCTTACCTTGTCGAAGGTAAGAAAACGGTTGCTTTGGAGATCGCTGAGCAATTAAACTGGGAGGTGCCTGACTGGGTGATCCTTTCCGTTGGGGATGGCTGCACGATAGCGGGGGTCTGGAAAGGCTTTAAGGATCTCTATCAAGCTGGCTGGATTGAACGCTTGCCTAAAATTGCAGGGGTTCAGTCCACAGGATGTTGTCCACTCGTCGATGCCTTCTTGGAAGATCGCCCTTGGACTCCTAAGGAAGAGAACACCATCGCCGATAGTATTGCTGTCGGCGTGCCCCGCAATCCAGATAAGGCCTTAAACGCCGTTCGCGAATCCGGTGGCACGATGGTTGCTGTATCCGATGAAGCTATCTTGGACGCGATGCGCGAACTGGGTAGAACCAGCGGTATTTTTGGGGAACCAGCAGGTGTGACTGGAACGGCCGGGCTTAAGGTCCTACTGGAAAAAGGAGTGATTGGAGCCGACGAAAAAGTGGTTTCAATTGTCACCGGTAATGGTTTAAAGGATGTCCAGAATGCGATTAAAGCCGTGGGTGAACCCATCAAAGTCCAGCCTTCGCTGAAAGAACTGTTGGTGAAGTTGGAAGGCAAAATCTGAAGACTGAGCTACGAACATCAAACTATGAAATTTAAGGAGGCAGATAGATGAGGACCTTGATTGATTTAACCATTAATGAAGAGCAACTAAAAAAGACGGTGCAGAGTGTTAAAGAGAAAAATGTTGTAATCCCTACTATGGCTCAGATGAAGGACCCCAATAAGATTCCGGCGTCAGTCAAAGAGAAGTTGAAAAAGACTGGTTTATGGGACGTTGACCCCATTAACTTGTTTAGAATATCCTGGAAAAACCAGCCTGTTAAAGAAGGTGGCTTATTCAATCCCTTGCCAAACTATGTAGAAATCCCTTCTGCAATTTCAGGGGTCAAAGCTAGAATTATTGCTATGGCAGGAAAGTATTTCCCTACTGGAGCTCATAAGGTGGGAGCAAGCTTTGCTTGTTTAGTTCCCCGTTTGGTGACAGGGCAATTTGATCCGAAATATCATGAGGCCGTTTGGCCTTCAACGGGTAATTACTGCCGTGGCGGAGCCTATAATTCTGCCTTATTAGGGTGTAAGTCCATTGCCATTTTACCGGAGAATATGAGTAAAGAGCGTTTTGAATGGCTTAAAACAGTCGCTGGAGAAGTTATTGCCACACCTGGTTGTGAAAGTAATGTTAAAGAAATTTATGATAAAACCTGGGAACTCAAAAGAACCCGAGATAATGTTGTGATCTTTAATCAGTTCGGGGAACTTGGCAATCATTTGTGGCACTACGAAGTCACGGGTAATGCCATGCATGATATTATCAAAGCGGAAATCGGCGCGAAGGGAAAACTGGCCGGGGTATGTTTAACATCAGGCTCTGCTGGAACCCTGGGGAGCGGAGACTACTTAAAAGATCAATATCCGCAGGCGAAAATCGCTGTTGGCGAAGCCTTACAGTGCCCAACCTTACTGAACAATGGTTTTGGTGACCATAGAATTGAAGGTATTGGTGATAAACATATCCCTTGGATTCATAATGTGAAAAATTCCGATATGGTGATCGCCATTGATGATAATGATAGCCTGGGTCTGTTCCGACTCTGTAATGAACCCTCTGGACAGGACTATTTAAGAGAGCAAGGGATTTCTGAAGAGGTCATTTCTAAGCTTTCCTGGGTAGGAATTTCCGGCGCAGCTAATATCCTATCCTGCATAAAATTCGCTAAATACTATGAGTTAACAGAAGACGATATTGTCATAACCGTGCTTACGGACTCTGCTGAAATGTATCAGTCAAGATTACAAGAGATGGAAGCAGAACGAGGTCATGAATATAGTCCACTTGATGCTGCCATTGACCATAATCGATACGTTTTGGGTGTTAGAACGGACAGTATGGAAGAATTAACCTACCAAAGTAAAAAACGTATCCATAACCTTAAGTATTATACTTGGATTGAACAACAAGAGTATAGTTTGGATGAGCTGAATGCACAGTGGTATGACTATGATGAATACTGGGGCAAGCTGCATCAAATGGGTCCCGAGCTAGATAGGTTGATTGAAGAGTTTAATGAAAAAACAGGTTTGGCAAGCAAATTATAAAATCACACTTGCAAATGTTACCCATGATAATGATTCATCCATACGTAAAATAGTTAGATCAAAAAGGTAGTGGTTCTTGAGCAGGAACCACTACCTCTTTTTTAGAAAAGGGCCATTCAAACAAAGCTTTTTACATTCTCGGAACAACTATAATTTCTTTGCAATCCTGTTTAATTCTTCTGCCATTGAAGTTATTTCTTCTATGCTGGCGGTTATCTCTTCTGAAGCCGCTGCTTGTTCCTGACTTGAATATAGGGAACTTTCACTCTTTTCACTTACTGTAGTTACGTTAGTTTTAATACTATCTGTTAGTTTCTTAATTTTAGGAACTGTGCTCTTTGACTGTTCGGATAGTTTCCGAATTTCTTCTGCAACAACCCCAAAGCCTCTACCAGCATCTCCGGCCCTAGCGGCTTCAATAGCAGCGTTCAATCCAAGCATTTTTGTTTCATCCGCAATTTCCTTTATAAATACTGACACTTCATTAATTTCGTCTGAAAGGCTTATTATTCCTTTGATGTCTTTATTAAGTTCCTGCTCATTTGCATGTATCTGTGATGCTGAGGCTGCTAATTGCTCTATAGCAGCAGAAATCCCAGCTAGACCATTATCCAAGTTCCCAGAAATATCATTCAACTGAGTTGCTGTTTTCTTCGGTATAATAATACCAAAGGTCGCAACAATTTCATTTTCATTGTCTTCATCAAACAATGGATAGTTCACAACTTGTACCGGTACTCCATAAACACTTGCATCAAACGTAGCAAATGAAATCTGCTTTGTTTTAATAGTTTTTAAGGCGATATCACTTTCTTTCAATTCATCTCCAACTTGGTTGTTTGGTAAATCAAATTCCTTGGAAGCCTGCCTTTGCACGATTTTTTGCAAATCCGAAATATACAAGATAACACCTTCAGAAAACATTTCTGCAAGAATAGGAGCAAAGTTATCAAACGCAGCCGACACAGGATGTAATCTGGGAAATATGATAGAAAAGGCTCCCACCGCATCTCCTGCTTCATTAGCAATCGGAATTGCAACTGTTGTTAACCTCATTCCGTAAAGAGAACGTGGGATTTTCTCAGTCAATGTCCTTTTTTCAACAATAGCTCGACGAGCAGTACTATTGTTGCCAATTTTTGAGCCTATATTAAAAATATCCAAATCAAAAGCATCAGAAGCTTTTTTCCATGTTATTGTATCTCCATCAATACCTAAAAATAAGGAGCCTCCAGATATTATGTTTACTTGTATCTCGGCAAGCATTTTCAAAGTATTTAATTCATTTACAGCAATCATAAAGCCAACTCCCTTCCAT
>DATMYU010000587.1:0-2203 GCA_035560775.1 Desulfosporosinus sp. | reverse complement strand
CCAAAAAATTCCTCGCATAAATAAAATAAAATATTTCAAAATAAAGAAGGGATTAACACTTTTATGTAGAATACTATAAACATAAGAAACTATTCATTATGAAATAAAAGGACCATGGAGGTCTTGGCTAGACATTAAGTCTGGTCATGCTTTCCATGGTCTTTTTCATTTTAAAAGGAGGTGTTTATTGGCAATTCACCTGTGCCAGATGTCATTCCCGAGTTTGTAAGTAATAAATTCGACGTTCTAAAATGCCTTCAAAATCTTCCTGCATCTTACGCAAAAATGTCAAATCCTCCTCCTTAAGGATAGTTTGGATCCTTACGGAATACTCTCACCGTCAGACCCCTTAATATCCTGATCTGACCGTCACGATATTAATAGGTCTGACCCTAAATTAGAAAACTTGGCTAGCGCCAAGCCGCAGGCGCAGGCGATTGCCATAGTTGCACTTATGCTTCAGAAAGTATGCAACGAAGTTATACTTTCTGGTTAGTACGAAAAAAGGACCATGATTTATAATAATCATGGTCCTTTCTATGGTTGCTATTAAATTAAAAACTTTGATGGACCATTTTAAGCTGTTGCCGACGAGCCAAAATTGAAAGAGAATAATTCAGCACGAAATATGTTAAAGCAATCATTCCAAAAACCGTAAAGACCTGGCCAGTTGAACCGTATTGCCCCAAAATAATCATACCTTTACCCGTGAGATCTTCCACCCCTACAACCCAGACAAAGGATGTATCCTTAATAACCGTTATAAACTGGGATACTAACGGAGGAATCATCTTGTGCATGGCTTGGGGCAAAATAATATGCACCATGGTTTGGCGATAGGAAAATCCCTGTGCCTTAGCGGCTTCCCACTGTCCTTTATCAATGGAGTTTAAACCTCCCCGGACAATTTCGGCAATAATGGCCGAAGTGAAGACCGCAATCGCGACGATCCCAGAGTTAACCGGCTTTAACGTGGTCATAAACCGGAAAACCAAAATGAATAGGAGCATAGGAATGTTTCTGACACATTCAATGTACACTACGGCAATTTTACTGAGAACAGCTTGCTTGGAGTAACGAGCAATACCGAGGAAGGTGCCAAAGACAAAACTTATCAGAATAGCCATAACAGCAATGTAAAGTGTCGTTACAAGCCCTTGCCCCAAAAAACGAAATATTTCAGGCTTTAAGACGTCTTGTATCATGCCGACACCCCCGTTTTACCTTCTAAGCGGCGTGTTAGGGTCGCTAAGGGTAAACTGAGAATGAGATAGAGCAATCCAACGACAACATAAGCAGGTCCGTAATAGAGGTTGTCGCTAGACCAAGAATCTGCACGGTACATTAGGTCACCGCCAGCAATCATCGCAAGTACTGACGTGTTTTTGATCAAGTTAACCGCTTGATTTGTGAGCGGTGGCAAGACCAGTCGTGCAGCTTGTGGCAAAATAACATGACGCATAGCTCCCCAGAAACTAAACCCTTGTGATAAGGCAGCTTCCATCTGTCCTCTGTGGATGGAGCTAATCCCTGCCCTGACCACTTCAGCGATATAAGCCCCATGATACACACCGACACCCAGAACACCCACTACAAAAACAGGCAACATCACGCCCATGTGAGGAAGGCCATGATACAGAAAAAAAACCTGGATAACGAGTGGTGTGTTTTGAATGAATTCGACATAGATGCGACTTATCAGCTTAGCTAATGTCCACTGAGAGGTCCCTAATACCCCAAATACAATCCCAAGTAGGAGAGCCAAGCTAAGAGCAAGGACGGCTACTAATATGGTAGTTTTAAGTCCCTCAGCAAATATCGCCCAATCACGGAAAACTGCCTCCCATTTAAACAACGCAAAAGGTCCGACCACTATTTAAGCCCCCACTTTTGAATCATTTTATCGAGTTCTCCAGATTTTTTCAACTCAGCAATCGTTTCATTGACCACTTTAGCAATTCCATCATTGCCCATCTTGGAGGCTACTCCATATTCTTGAGGGCTAAAACGATCCGCCAATATTGTCGTCGAATCATCCAAATATCCCGAAAGAATGGAACCATCTACGGAGAAACAATCAACTCGGCCAGAATCCAGGGCCGTTTTAATTTCCGGATAGGTTGCAAACTCCAAGAAAGTGACTTTGGCCCCCACTTTATCTGCTTCAGTCTGAATGGCTTTCTTACTTGTTGCAGCTTGAGCG
>DATMYU010000586.1:0-2488 GCA_035560775.1 Desulfosporosinus sp. | reverse complement strand
AGAAAACGGTCCGGGTCGGAGAGAAGATGAGTAGCAACAGCAGGAGTATCGATCCGCATGGTGCGGAACTTGGGCATCCTGAAAATTGAGTTATAGATGCCCACACGGTTTGACCAGTAGAGTACCGGACCTTTCGAAGTCATCTTGATCAAAACTGCAACAACAAGCATCGGCACACTGAGTGCAACGATTGCAAGCAACGCCATAGTAAAATCAAAAAGCCGCTTCATAATTATTCTGAAAAAACACAAAATCATTTACCAGAAATAATTTTGCTATTGGAAGATCGAAACCAAGCAGCTGTCATACGCAGCCCTTCATCCATTGTAAAAGGAGGCTTCCACCCCAATTCATTCCTAATTTTGGAACTATCTACAACCAATGATCCCAGTAGTTGATTTATAGCCCCGGACTTTCCGATCAGTTTCCCTGCAAACCTCATAAAATCAGCCGGTAAAGGAAACGTTCGTCCTTTTACACGAAGAGCCTCTGCAGTCCGCATGATCAGCGTGGAAGTTGAGATATCTTCCCCATCACTTAGCAGATATATTTTACCTGCTGCAGCAGGGTGTACTGCACATAGAGCTAATGCATCAACCAAATTGCCAACATAGATCAAACTTCTTCTGTTTGAAATGGATGCGAAAGGCAATGGAATACCTTTTTGCAGAATTTTTAACAAATTCAAAAAATTACCCGGATTCCCTGGACCATAAACAATTGGAGCACGAATAACGGTAAAATCCATACCTGTTTGAATCGAAACCTTTGAAAGAGCAAGTTCAGCTTCGTGTTTTGATACAGAATAAAAATTATGAGGATGGGGAACATCCGATTCCATGTAGGACGTTTTACCTGAATCTGCACCATTGACCCCGATAGTACTCAAAAAAACAAAACGCTTCACTCCAGCCTTGGCAGCCTGATTGGCAAGGCAAAGTGTTCCAGCAGTATTGGCTTTTCTAAATTCTGCCATCGGGTCAGATGCCGTTTCAGTCATCACATGAACACGAGCGGCCAGATGAATGACTACATCAATACCTTTTAAAGGATAGCTCCAGTCAGTTTGTGGCCCTAATCGTTCAGTTGCATATGCTTCAACTCCAGGAATAAGAGCATCTGAACTTTTATGAGACAAAAAAGTCCCTCGTACACGCCATCCGTTCTCTAGAAGAATTTTGCAGAGATATTTACCAATAAACCCCGTCGCCCCGGTAACCAGAATGCTATTATACCCTTTATACATAAGGTTTTCTGATGATAAACTGCGAAAGCTTTTCCACCAATTTATAAACAGGAAAAAAAATCGATATCGTTAGATCATTGATCTTAAAAGCACGCACAATTTCAAGATTTTGCTTGATAATATTATGTATACTTTTATTTGTAGCTCCACCCAAACGCATTCGTATTGTGATACAGGGCAAATAACATACTACGATTTTGTTTTTTGCAATAAATCTAAGCATCAGATCAAAATCTGCAGCAAGATTAAAAGAAAGATCAAATAGCCCATACTTTTCATAAACAGAGCGCCTAACAAAAAAGGTTGGATGCGGAGGCACCCAACCTTTTCTGAAAAGCCCCTCAACATATCTTTGTGACTTCCAATATCGAACAACTTGACTGGTATTATCTCGCCTCACATAAACAAGATCCGAATAACAAGCATCTATAGCAGTGTCCTCAAATACTTTTCCTACATTCTCAAGAACATCTGGATTATCATATAGATCATCAGAATTAAGAATACCAACAACATCACCTCTAGCAATTTTAATTCCTTTGTTCATCGCATCATATATACCCTTATCAGCCTCCGACACCAATTTTAGACCTGGATATGTATACTTTTTTATCTCATCCAGAGTACCATCTGTCGAATTTCCATCAATAATAATATGCTCAAAAGTCCGCTTACTTTGGCTGAGTACTGACGTCATACAATCCACAATTGTATTCTTATTATTTAAAACAACTGTAATAACTGATATATTAACCATATGATATTAAAAAACTTAAACGCCAAAATAATTGTATGATCCAGATCTCAGCTTCGAGGCACTATCTCTTAATATAAATATCGCCTCAACATGGAGGCAGACTATGAGATATTCGAGAGCCCTGAAGGGGAGCATTCTGAAAAAGGTAATGCCACCTGAGAACCGGAGCGTGACGGAGGTAAGCCGGGATCAACTACCAGACGATCAAGAATTGGATCAAACAGTATGAAACTGATACCTTTGATGATGTGAGCACAGAAAGCTGTCCTCGTTTCCTGACGGCAAAGGAGAAGTATCAGTTGCTTTTCGATGCTGCCGGTCTCAAAGAGGATGAACGTGGCGGTTTTCTGCGTGAACGGGGTATACACTCGGAACATCTCGTCATCTGGGACCAGGAGCTACGTGAAATGATCGACAAGAAACCCGATCCAAAGGATCAGGAACTCAAAGCCTTACGGAAGAAGAACAAGGAGCTTGAAAAGGAG
>DATMYU010000585.1:0-15307 GCA_035560775.1 Desulfosporosinus sp. | reverse complement strand
GTATATTGTATAATAAAACCTAACTATAGACAGAGTAACCCAAGGAAGCTATACTAAAAATAGTCAATATGACGAGAGCGATGAGGCTCTAACGGGTGTTTCGAGTGCACTTTTTAGAGTCTCATTTTTTATTACTATTCTTTCAGGTGAAAGAGAGATATGCCTTTGCAGTTTTTTTTTAAGAGCATAATGGAATAGCGTTCCACTAAGCGGAACAAACTGTGCCGAGTTTCAAGTTTTTTTTATACCTATACAGAAAGTATAGTTTTGGGTGGCATAATTCGGGTGGTATAAGCGCAACTAGGCGGCCGCTGGCGGTTTCTTCTCGCCATCACGGCGCTTTGCCATCCTTGGCCAGCGCCTGCGGCTGACAGAACGACTAATACGTGCGAAGACAGTGTCTGCAAGAAGGCTAATAACGTGCGAAGACAGTGCTGCAAGAAGGTTTAACCCGTGCGAAGACAGTGTCTTCGTCGGTGAGCGCCAGCCAAGTTTTCTATATACCTATACAGAAAGTATAAGTTTTGGGTGGCATAATTCGGGTGGTATAAGTGCAACTAGGCAGCCGCCTGCGCCTGCGGCTGACAGAATGACTAATACGTGCGAAGACAGTGTCTTCGGGCGCCAGCCAAGTTTTCTATATGTGGGATTTCTATGGATGTATATGAAGTGTACTAAAGCGAAGGCGGTGGTCAGATGGAGAGAGTTTTGCCGAACATTGAACGGCTAAACTCCGATTTACAGGCGGTGAATGAAATTGGCAAGACCTCGGCTGGCTGGAACCGGCTAGCCTATACTGAAGCTGAACGCAGTGCCGTACAATATTTTCTGCGCGCTTGTGAAAAGATTGGTCTGGCTACCCGGATTGACTCGGTAGGCAACGCCTATGCCCGTTGGGAAGGAGTTAATCCGAATTTGCCTGTCGTGCTCTGCGGTTCGCATTTAGACACAGTACGTAACGGCGGACAACTCGATGGGGCCTACGGCGTATTGGCGGCTTTAGAGGCAGTGCGTACTTTGAAAAATCAACGAGTTACCCCCTATTTTCCACTGGAGATCGTTGCCTTTGCCTGTGAAGAATCGTCCCGCTTCGGGGTTTCCACAGTGGGCAGCAAAGCGGTGGCAGGAGTGTTGGAGGCAGACAAGGTGCGGGGATTAATGGACCGAGATGGGATTGTTTTTGATGAGGCAATGCGATTATGCGGATATTCATTTGATCGGATCACGGAAGCTGCTCGTGACGATTTACAGATATTTATTGAGTTACATATCGAACAAGGGCCAACTCTGGAAAATAATCGAGAGCGAATAGGCATTGTGACGGGTATTGCCGCACCAACCCGTTTTCAAGTTTCGATTTGCGGCATAGCGTCTCATTCTGGGGCGACGACTATGTCCTACCGACGGGATGCCTTGCCAGCGGCGGCGGAGTTTATATTGGCTGTCGAGCAAAGTGGGCGTGCGGAGGAAAACTACGGCACAGTAGCCACGGTCGGGGTATGCGAGGTTTTTCCTGGAGCGATGAATGTAATTCCGGGAGAGGTTCGTCTGCAGGTGGATGTGCGGGGAATTGATGTCGCAAGCAAGCACCGGGTGGTTGATGAACTCAAAAAGAGCATCACGAGCCTATGCCACAGGCGCAAGGTAGAGTATCACTGGCATTCTCTTAGTGACGAGGCGCCGGTATTCATGAACGTGGGCCTTAATCAATTAGTGGCAGAAGTTTGTTTAGATAAACAGATTAGCTATCGGTTTATGCCTAGTGGAGCTGGTCATGATGCTATGAATATGGCTCGACTATGTCCTGCCTCTTTAATATTTGTACCATCACGTGGCGGGATCAGTCATAACCCGGCGGAAGATACAGCTGAGGAAGACCTTCGCACTGGAGTAGAAGTGTTATGCGAGGTTTTAAAACGCCAAGTTTCGTTTGGGGAGATATAGTCATTTTAGTTTACGGCGCGAAAGCGACCGATCATCAAAGTCCAAAGGAAACGGGGAGGAATTATTAATTTATGTACAATTTAGGGATAGTAAACGGATACGTAGTCTCAGGAATAGAGATTCGCAAAGCCAATCTCTATATTCAAGATGGAAAAGTTGCCAAGGTTACTAATGAGCTTTTGGAAGCGACCCAAATTTATGATGCCTCAGATTTGCATATAATCCCGGGATGCCTGGATGTTCACTGTCACTTTAGAGATCCCGGTTATACGAATAAGGAAGACATGCCGCATGGAACCAGAGCTGCTGCTGTAGGGGGGGTCACAACTGTTTTTGATATGCCTAATACTAATCCGCCGGTGAGGGATGCCCAAAGTTTTAGAGAGAAGGCGAGCTATTTCAGTGATCGAGCCTATGTTGATTTTGCCTTGTGGGGGATAGCCTTAGGCAAAATGAATAGTGATAAACTCGCGGAGATGATGGAGGTTGGGGCGATAGCCTTGAAGTTCTTCTGGGGATACGCTTTAAATAGCAAAAGCTATGAATTGATTTATAACTACAAACCAGGCATGCCGGATCTCATTGCCCCCTTGGATAATGGAGAGGTCTATGAGTTATTTGAAGAAGTGGCTCGTACGGGTGCCTTACTGGCAATTCATGCAGAGGATCACGTCTTAGTTCGTACTATGACGGAACGAGTACTGCGCTCCGAACGACGGGACTATGCTGCCTTGCTTGAAGCCCGTTCTAATCTTGCTGAAGAAGTGGCTATCCAGACAGCCATAGCGTTTAGTAAAGTGACAGGTGCGAAACTACATATTGCACACATTTCTACACAAGAGGGTATCGAACTGGTTAAGGAAGCCCAGAAAAAAGGGATTTCAGTGACAACCGAAACCTGCTCGCATCATCTTTTCTTGGATTCTGACGATTATGATCGCGTTGGTCCGGTCATGAAGGTCTACCCGCCTGTACGAGGAAAGCGTGATCGTCAGGCATTATGGTCTGGACTCCATGAAGGAACAGTTGCTCTGGTTTGTTCAGATCATGCACCCCATGCCTTGGAAGATAAGAAGGGTGATCTCTTCACAGTTCCGGCGGGTATGTGTGATGTTGAGACGATGCTTCCCCTGATGTTAAATGAGGTCAGCCGAGGAGTGATAACGCTTCCCTTTATCGTCCAAAAGATGGCTGAGAATCCGGCGAAACTTTTCAATCTCTATCCTCAAAAGGGTAGCCTGGAGCCAGGATCTGACGCCGATATAGTATTAATTGATTTGAGTAAAGAAGCGGAGATTCGCAATGAGCGACTGCACAGTAAACAACCTTTAACCAGCTATCATGGCACACTCGTCAAAGGTTGTATAGTGGCAACCTTTCTGCGGGGAAGGCAGATTGTGAAGGATGGCGAAGTTGTAGGCGAACCACTTGGGCAGTTGGTTAAACCGTTTAAACGGGCTGAGAGTATTTGTTAATTTATGAAGAGGGGTCGAGTTAGATGGAATGGTTAGATCGACTGACAGCAGTCATGGATGCTATAAGCGAAGGCTCAATGGAGGGCCTGGGTGTTACGGAACTGGTCAATCGCACTCAATTGAGCAAAAGCACTCTCCATAGGATGTTGACGAACATGATTGAACATAATCTGGTTAGCCAGAATGCCGAGACAAAGAAATACCGTCTGGGGCCTAAATCGATGGTCTGGGGGAGCAGATTTTTGGCGGGCCAGGATACCTATTCACTGCTCACGGAATACTGCGACTTACTGGCTGAACGAACGGGACTTTACACCCATTTGTGTCGGTTTGATGCGGGTGAGGTCTATTGTATCTATACCAAGCAGCCTTCTGAAGGAAGGACCGCCTACTTCGTTCACGTCGGGCAAAGAATGCCTCTGCACTGTACGGCAGCGGCAAAGGCTATTTTTGCTTTCCAACCTCCGAGCGCGGTTAGTTCGCTCTTTGCTAAAGAGCAGATCCAACAGTATACGGAATATACCAAAGTTGATTTACAAGAATTCCAAGCTGAATTGAACAAGGTTTCCCAAACCCGAGTAGCCTTTTGTATAGAAGAGATAGAGACAGGCGTATCAGCCATTTCTACGCCTGTGTTTCAGAGACAAGGAGAAGCACTGTTCAGTATCGGTTTAATTGAATCGACTCAACATCTGAATTCCCGTCGAGAATTTTTAATCAAAGAACTGCTGGAAGTGGGAGAAAAGGCTAGTGAGCGAATGGCTGCTGCCTACTTACTTACCTCGACTGGAGTGGGAGACTCTGGCCGGACACCTGTCAATAGTATAAAGAAGAGGCTAAACCAAGCATAAACCCTTATTTATATATAGAAGGGATTGCCAAGTTTAAGCTGGATATTTTAAGGGGGCTGGAATAATCTTGAGTAGTTTTACCTATATAGCACCCATGACGGTTGAAGAGACTTTAAGTATTTTACACAAACAAGGACCTATGGCCCGCGTTGCAGCAGGATGCACTAATATTATGCCTGAGATCGTGTCTAAAAAAATTACTGAGGGTGTCTTAGTGGATATCAGTGGTCTGGACGAGTTAAGAGGTATTGACGTGGTTGATAACAAAATAACGGTGGGTGCTCTGACAACGATTAACCAACTCATCCATTCTGAGGTGATCGAACATAGGGCCACTGTTTTGTGGCAGGCTTGCCGTCAATTTGCCGATCCTTTAGTGCGCAATCGGGCCACCCTCTGCGGAAATGTGGCCAAAGCTTCCCCAGCGGCCGACGGAGTGGTTCCGCTGCTGGCTTTAGAGGCTACGGTAAACGTGGAAAGTTTGAGAACGGGAAAAAGAGAGTTGCCAATCGAGGAATTTCTAATGGGACCGGGTAAGACTGCCTTAAAGCCTGATGAATTGATCCTCTCAGTGTCTTTTCAAGCAGCGCAGGAATTATTAGGTTTCTTTATCAAGTTTGGATTAAGAAAAGCAATGGCCATTTCACTGATCAATATTGCAGTTGTGTTTGAGTTGACGGGTAAAACCATAACTCAACCTAGAATTGCTTTGGGATCAGTCGCTCCCACGGCCTTGAGGGCTAGGCAAACAGAAGCTTTCTTAAGGGGACGGGAAATTACCCCTGAGGTATTAAGCCAAGCTGCGGAGCTGGTTAAGGGAGAAATAAGTCCGATCGGAGACCTGCGGGCGTCTGGGGAATATCGTTTACATTTAGCGGGCGTTTTGCTTCGACGCGCTATTGAAGCCGCAATGGCTTAAGGAGGGATAAACTATGGAAATCAAGCAAGAAGTTGTCATCAGGGTGAAGGTTAACGGCAGCGAGGTTAACGCTACCGTTTCCCCGGAGGAGTCTTTATTGGAATTTTTGCGTGATCGGGTTGGAAGCTATGATGTGAAGTGTGGCTGTAAACAGGGCGATTGTGGAACCTGTACTGTGGTTTTGGCGGGACAAGCTGTTAAATCTTGCCTAGTGTTGGCAGCACAGGCTGATCATAAAGAAATTTGGACACTGAAAGGCCTGGAAAATGACCAACTGATGCAAGAGTTGCAAAATAGCTTTGCTAAGCATGGGGCAGTGCAATGCGGATTCTGTACGCCAGGCATGCTGGTTACAGCCAAGAGCTTTTTGGAAGATCAGCCAAATCCAAGTCGAGGGCAAATTAAGGCAGCCCTGTCTGGCAATCTTTGTCGTTGTACCGGTTATAAAAAAATCGTTGATGCTGTTTCTGCTGTCGTGGTCAGTAGGGCAGGCGGGTGCGTATAAAAGGGGGTCATAAGAATGGAAACAACCGTCGTTGGCAAACGTCTACCTAAGTTTGATGCTTATTCCAAAGCTAAAGGAAATATTATGTACGCAGATGACTTCAGTCTGCCGGGTATGCTCTATGCCAAGGTTTTAAGAAGTAAGTATCCCGCAGCAAAAATATTGGCTTTCAATACAGAACGAGCAAGGTCCTACCCTGGGGTCCAGGCGGTTTTGACGAGTCAAGATGTACCCAACAATAATCTGCGAGCCAAATTTGGTCAAAGTACGGATGTAGGCGCCAATTTCGAAGGTCTGTATCGGGTGCTAGCTGAAGAAAAGGTCAGATTTATGGGAGAAGCCATTGCCTTAGTGGCTGCGGACAGTGAGCAGATTGCCGAAGCGGCTTTGGATTTAATCGACATTACTTATGAACCGTTACCTGGTGTTTTTGACCCTGTTGAGGCGCTCAAAGAGGATGCCTATTGCGTGGGTGATAATGACAGCAATCTGGTTTCCAAGTTCAAAATCCGCAAGGGCGACGTTGATGCGGCCTTTGAAAAGGCTGATGTGATTGTCGAGAATACTTATCGCGTACCATGCAAAGACCATTCCTTCATTGAACCGGAATCCGGAGTGGCTTGGATTGATGAGAATGGGGTCGTTACGATTCGGGTTAGTACCCAAGTCATTGAACATTACCGCACTGTAGCTGAAGTGTTGGGGGTACCCCATAATCATGTGCGAGTTATCGGTACATGGGTGGGAGGAGGCTTTGGTGGCAAAGAAGATATTTCCGTTGAAAGCTTTCTGGCGCTTCTAACCTGGAAAACCCGGCGTCCGGTTAAGCTGACTTATACTCGGGAAGAATCGTTTTTAGCTCATAGCAAACGCCATCCCTTCATTATGAAATACAAAACAGGGGCGACTAAAGATGGATTGCTGGTGGCACTGGAAGCTGAATTAATCGCGGACGCCGGGGCCTATACCTTTCTAACCCCTTGGGTTTTACTCTATGCAACGGTCAATGCCGCTGGTCCGTATAACATACCTAATGTTAAGGTAAATACGTTTGCCGCTCTCACCAACAATCCTTTCAGTAGTGCCTATCGGGGTTTCGGTGCTGTTCAGCCTAATTTTGCTTATGAATCTCAAATGGACGAATTGGCCAGGATCTTAAATATAGATCCGCTGAGTATCAGACTAAAGAACTGTCTGCAGCAAGGCGATACTTTAACGACAGGTGCTGATTTTGGCGGTTATGTGGCCGTCAGTGAGGTGGCAGAGAAAGCTTGGCAGGCGTTAGGAGCCAAACCAGCACACAAACGTAAAAATATTAAGATTGGTCGGGGCTTGGCCATTGGTATGATGAGTTATGGGCGACTCACTTTCCTGCACGATACTTCAAGATCCTATATCAAACTAGAACTCGATGGCAGCGTGCTGATCCGTTGTGGTATCCCTGATCTGGGTGCAGGGCAAGCCCAAGCTTTAGTCCAAATCGCCGGAGAAGAACTAGGGGTACCCTTGGAAAAAATAAAGATCTTTATTGCAGATACCTCCTTAACTCCTCTGGCTGGCACCTCTACTGCGACAAGACAACTTTATATGTCGGGTAATGCAACGTTGAAAGCAGCCAGAGAGGTCAAGGCACGGCTGATAAGTAAAGCGGCCGCGTTGTTAAATACAGAAAAAACTAATTTGAAGTTAGTCGAAGAAAAGATCGTGCAAATTAGTGAACCGGACAAGTATTTAGCGCTGAGTGTTGTTATAGGGCAATGCTCTGCTGATGGAGATGAGCTTTACAGTGAAGCCCAGTTCAATGCTCCCTTTACGGATGTGCCGATCTCAGAAGTGATTACTGGCCAAACCTTTGCAGACTTTACGTTTGGGGCCTATGCAGTTGAGGTGGCAGTCGATGAGGAAACGGGAGCAGTCAATCTCGAAAGGGTTGTAGCCTGCTACGATGTCGGAAAGGCCATTAATCCACTCAACGTCGAGGGGCAGCTTGAGGGTGGCGGTGTGGACTCGATTGGTTATGCGCTAACAGAAGACTTTAAGGTAGAGCAAGGTTACCTGAAGAGTCATTCTTTTGCTGAATATCTTTTGCCGACAGCACTTGATGTCCCAGACATGGAGACAATCTTAGTGGAATCCGGTGCCGGAATTGGTCCATATGGAGCTAAAGGGGTCGGCGAACCATCCTGTAATGCTATGGCTCCAGCCATTATTAACGCCATTCGGGATGCCGTTGGAGTGAGGATTACTTCGTTACCGGCGACGTCAGAAAAGGTCCTTTGGGAAATACTTGCTCGAAATTGAATGGGGTTAACGCCAATTCTTAACGAAGGTGGCCGTGAGGCAATAGCTCTTAGGTTACTGGCTGCGAGGTTTAGGCAAACTTAGCAATCTTAGTAACTAGAGAATAGTAGAAAATAAAAAAGGAGGGGTCTTTGGAGTTAGGCAACGACTAAAACTAACCTGACGATAAAATGGCACTTAAAAAAAAGGAGGAGATTGTGAAAATGAAGAGACTAAGCAGATTTGCGCTTCGATGTTTGGCTTTGATGATGGTGTTTTCACTCGTCGCTGGCTGTGGAGCACAAACGACTACAGAGGCGGCTAAACCTGGGACCAAGACAGCCAAGATAGCCTTTCTTGGCCCGTTGACAGGGTCTAACGCTATGCAAGGTGTTGGGGCACGGAATGCCTTTCAATTGGCGATCAAACAGGCTAATGACTCTGGTAAATTGTCCTATAAATTGGAGGTCGTTGATCTGGATGATGCCTCAAATCCGGCGACGGGTGCTTCGGCGGCTCAAAAAGCTGTTGCCGATCCTGATGTAGTAGCTGCTGTTGGACACTGGAATTCGCCGGTTGCCGAAGCAACCATACCTATCTTTAAATCAGCGGGTATTCCCTTGGTTATCTGGGGTGCAATTGGGCCCAAATTGACAAGTGCTGATAACTATCCTTATGTCACTAGGGTTGCCCCTACTCAAGTTCAGGAAAACGCTCCCCTGGCTACGTTTGCGATTAACGATTTAGGCCGTAAAAAGTGGGCTATCATCTCTGATACCAGCACCTATGGAAAAAGCAATACCGATGCTTGGCAAAATGAACTCAAAAAATCTGCCGGCACAGAAGTCGTTTCTGTGGATGAAATCCAAGTAGGTCAAATAGACTTTCGACCCATATTAAGTAAAATTAAAACGGAAAATGTGGATGCCATCTATTTTGGCGGAGTTGTGATGGAAGGCGCAATGGTTCGTCGTCAGGCCAATGAACTTGGCTTGAAAGATACTATGCTCGTTGGTATCTCAGGTATACTCGATGACAAATTTATCGAAACTGCCGGCAATGAGGCAGCTGAAGGAGTCATTGCCACAAAGCCTGGTAAAGACGTCAGTGAGATGACAGGTGGTAAGGCTTTCGATGATGCTTACACTAAAGCTGGTTATAAGGAGCCTTATGGAGCCTATGGTCCGTACGCCTTTGATGCGGCTAATATTGTCGTCGAAGCCCTGAAACAAGTTGGTCCCGATAAGAAGGTCTTAGTTGATGCTATTACCAAAGTTAAATATGACGGACTACTAGGTACGACGACCTTTGATCAAGTTGGTCAAACGACCAACATCGCAAGTACTATTTCTGTCGTTCAAGATGGCAAGTGGGTAGCTTGGGCCGCTTCTAAATATAAGAGTGGTGAACGCAAGTTGCCTGGCGCGAAATAGTCTTAATCCAAACAATGAAGCAACTAAAGCTAAATAACTTCTTACTGACTGGGGCAAGAGGATGCTGTTTCAGTCGGTAAGAGGTTTTAGAAAAAAGCTGGAAGCTATTGAGCAGATTGAGGGGGAGAAGTGAAATGGATTTGCAGGTAATTGGTAAAGTATTACCGCGAAAAGACGGAATCGCCAAGGTCTGCGGCAAGGAACCCTTTGCCAGTGATATTGTGGTTCCGCATATGTTATACGCAGTGACTTTACGAAGTAGTCACCCCCACGCAGAAATTATTAAGATTGATACTTCGGAAGCAGAAAAAATGGGCGCCATTTGTATAACACCCGATGAAGTTCCTGATTTTACTTATAACGAACGAACAGTCAGCATACCGGAAAAGACCTACTGTGATCGCAAGGTTTTGCCGCGCCGTGTGCGCCATGTTGGTGAAGCTATAACCGCAGTAGCAGCGGAGACCGAGGAATTGGCTTTTCGGGCTATGCAAACGATAAAGATAGAGTATAGGATTCTACCGTCTGTACTTGACCCAGTAAAGGCTATGGAACCAGATTCGGCCGCTCTTTATGAGGATATATTTTTAGGAAAACAACAACTTAAAGTAAAGAATAATATCGCTTGCGACCGTAATATTGTGATCGGTGACCCTGAGGCCGGTTTTGCTGCTGCTGATTATATCATTGAGCGTGACTATAATTTGCCCCGGATCTATCATCACCAAATGGAGACCAAAACTGTGGTTTGCCAACCAGAAGCCAACGGCGGCATCACAGTGTGGTCAACAACCCAGACTATTCACAATGTGCGCCAGCTCTTGGGTCAGATCTTTGAGTTGCCTTTAAGCAAGGTCAATGTCAAAAAATTGAGCATTGGGGGATCCTTTGGCTCCGGTATTCAGATGAATTCAACTATCCCGATTTGTGTTGCCCTAGCCTTAAAGGCGAGACGTCCGGTCAAGCTTATGAGCAGTCGGGAAGATGATATGCATAACCACGTGAAATTCCCAGCCCGGATTAAACTCAAAGTAGGCGTTAAGAAAAACGCCATGATTGTCGCTGCCGATATGCAGGTGCTAGTCGATATTGGCGCCCACCAAATCAATGCCTTTCCTCTCTTGGGCTGTATGTCTGGCTGGTATGCTTCCCTTTACAAGTGGCAAGATTTTCGCTTTGAGGGTACAGCTGTCTACACCAATAAGGTGCCCGGTTGTGCTATGCAAGGGTATGGTAATCCAGAGGTTAACTTCGCGGTGGAGTCCCATATGGATGTCATAGCGAATGAGTGCGGTTTTGACCCGATCGAATTTCGGCTGAAGAACTATGTGGGTATTGGTGATGAGTTTTGGGGTCAAGGTCCAACGGTAAAATCAATCATTAAGAGTTGCGGTGTCGAAGAAATGCTGAAGGTGGGTGCTGAGAAAATTGTCTGGAGTGAGCGTCGACCTTGCCAAGAAAAAACAGGACGCTATCGCAGAGGGGTGGGTATAGCCCGTGGATTTCATACTTCCGGCACAGGCGGTCCCAAGCCTGGAGAGGTTATCGACTATTCTAGTGCTACGATTAAAATCAATGAAGACGGAACGGTAGACGTGTTGTCGCCGGTGATGGATTTAGGCGGAGGCACCGGGGAAGCCACAGTAAAAGTTGTCGCCGAACTGCTGAAAGTCCCCTATGACAAAGTTGAGTTGGCAATTGTCGATACAAGAACGACAGGATATGACGTGAATACCCATGCCACCCGCGGAGTTTACTGTGGGTGCGGCGCTGCATTGCACGTGGCCAGACAAGTCCGGACTAAGCTGTTGGAGTTTGCTGCCCGCATTTTGGAGGAAAATTTTGACGATTTGGAACTAAGTTATGAGCCTGAAGAAAATACAACGATTATTCATGTCAAGGGATTTAAACAAAAACAGATAACCATAGGAGAAGTTGCTAAGCTCGCTCAGATCTATAGTTGGGGTACCATCGCTGCTACGGACAGTTATCGGCAAAAAAACTGTCCACCCTGCTTCGTCGCCCATTTTATCGAGGTGGAAGTCGATACCTGGACGGGAGTTGTTAAAGTTCCGAGGGCCATACTCCTGGCAGATTCCGGGACGCCGATTAATCCAGATATGCTAGCAGGACAGTTAATAGGATCATTATCCAGAGGTTTGGGGTATGTAGCTTATGAAGCTACGGAGAATGACCTGGAAACAGGTGAGCTGGTGTGTGGAGGCTTCATAACCGATAATAAAATTCCCACAAGTTGTGAGATGCCTTTGCTGGAAAATATTGAAGTATACTTTGCCCATACCTATGAGCCTACGGGACCGTTTGGTGCTAAAGGAATTGGGGAAGCAGCGCTCAATTCAGTTGCTGCAGCTTATTCTAACGCTATCTTCAATGCCATAGGTATTCGATTTTACCAGACTCCGATTACGCCGGAAAGAATCTTACAGGCGCTAGAAGGGGGTATAAGTGGTTGAAAACTGACACTAAAATCTTGGCCTCAGAATTCGAATATCTTGAATGCCACACCCTTGAGGAGGTTTTGGACGCGCTGACTCGTTACAACGGAAAGGCTAAAATCCTTGCCGGTGGGACGGATTTACTGACAAAAATGAAAACTGGGGCACTGCACACTGAATACCTTATTTTTGTCAAGAAGATTGAGTCCTTGAACTATCTCATATCAGACAACAACACTCTCAGAATTGGGCCTATGGTCAGTTTAAGGGAGATTGAGCAGCATGAGCAGATCAAGGCGTCTTACAGTGCCTTGTTTGAAGCGGTGCGTTCTATGGCGGCTACCTCTGTGAAAAATATGGCAACCCTTGGCGGAAACCTCTGTAACGGTTCACCTGCAGCAGACACTGCACCTCCGTTGTTGGTCTATGGTGCGACCTTAAAATTAACAAGTTCCCGAGGGGTGAGGCTTGTTCCTGTCGAAGAATTTTTTCTGGGGCCTAGTAAAACCGTCTTGGCCAGCGACGAGTTACTGACTGAAATAAGCATACCAGATTTGGGAGAAAACGTTGGCAGTAGCTTTCTCAAATTAGGGCGAGTAGCAGCGGACATTGCCAAGATTAATGTCGCTGTCTGTATAAAGCGTACAGGACAAGCTGTCAGCTACTGCCGAATTGCCTTCGGGTCTGTAGCCCCAACTCCCATCAGGGTGCCCGAAGCAGAAGCAATGCTTGTGGGTAAAGAGTTGAGCAATGAATTAATCACGAACGTTGCCCAAGCAGCTGCTAATTTGATCAAACCGATTACTGACAAGCGTTCGACGAGTCATTATCGTCAGCAGGTAAGTAAAGTGGTCTTAGAAGAGGCGTTGCGATCAGCCTGGCAGCGAACCGGAGGTGAGTTGTAATGGAGAAAAGGCTAATCAAGTTAACGGTTAACGGTAGGATACGTGAATTGTCAGTTAAGCCAAATGACTTGCTGCTCAATGTTTTGCGCAACGATTTACAGCTCATGGGTGCCAAGTACGGGTGTGGTATTGGTGAATGTGGTGCCTGTACAGTACTGCTAGACGGACAAACAGCCTTAGCGTGCCTGATCCTGGCAGTGACCGTCGAAGGTCAGGAAATTACGACGATTGAAGGTATGGGAGATCATGTCCAACTGCATCCTCTTCAGCAAGCTTTCCTTGACCATGGCGCAGTACAATGCGGTTTTTGTACGCCGGGTATGTTATTAGTGGGTGAAGCTTTACTTAAGGAAAATCCTTGTCCCAGTGAGGATGAAATTCGCGAGTATCTGCGGGGCAACCTCTGTCGCTGTACCGGTTATGCTGCGATCGTCAAGGCAATTAAGTCGGAGGCAAAAGCCCTCGAAATTTAACATAGATAAGTTGTGAATCAGACAATACTTAAAGGAGGTTGGGGCGTTTGTCACTTCTCTTATCTCAAATCCTCAATGCGCTTATGTTGGGTTCTACCTATTCCTTGATCGCCATAGGCTTCTCCCTATTCTTTGGAGTCATGGATATTGTCGTGTTTTCTGCAGGAGATGTGGCTATTGTTGCTGCTTTTAGTATTCTGGCGTTGGTGACCCAGACTGGTCTGCGCCCAGCACTAGACTCCATGCTTCCACACGCTCTCTCTTCGGTGATAATCGTTTTCATAGGTGCCATGATGACAGCATTACTGATGTTACTAATGTATCGCTTAGTTATTAAGCCATTTGAAGGAAAGAGCCCTCTAATGCCCCTGCTCAGTACGATTGCTTCAGGGATTGTTCTCCGAGAACTGATTGGCATTTTCTATCCCCAAGGGAGAAACCCCCAAGCGTTTCCTCAAATGCTGCCCAGTGGTACACTGTCGCCTAATCTAATGATATCTTGGCGGAATGTGATAATCATCCTGGCAACCTTTTGCTTAGTGGCGCTGCTCTATTGGTTCGTCAATAAAACAAAAATTGGTTTATCTATTCAAGCTGTGACACAGAACCGAGAAGCTGCAATTATGGTGGGTCTAAACTGGCGGCTTAGTATTTTGGTGACGTTCTTAATTGGTGGATTTCTGCTCGGGGTCAGTGGTTTCCTTGTCGCTTCGTATTCGGAAGTCGTGCGGTTTGACATGGGTTCGATGTATGGCTTGAAGGGATTTAGCGCAGCCGTGGTTGGTGGTTTGGGGAGCATGTTCGGTGGAATCGCCGGAGGTATGTTGATTGCCTTTATTGAAGTTTTTGTTACAGCTTATATCCCTGGAGGATCGGCTTATTCTGGAGTGGCAGGATTTTTAATGGTAATCATTTTCATATTGTTTAAACCTGAAGGGATTCTTGGTGAAAAGACGATCGAAAAGGTTTAGTTGCCAGAAGGGAAGGGGAAACAAGTGCAAAGAGCTGCTTATATTTCAAAGAATAGTTTGGTTACTTTGCTGGTTAGTGTTATAGCTTGTGTATTACTATATTTTGCTTTGGTAGGTTCCTTAACAATAGCCTTAGCCGTCATTGGTTTTGGCTTAGCTTTAATCGTAATTGGCGAGTACGGAGGTAAAGCTGAAGCAATTCATACAGCTTTTGGAGAACATAGGAACCTGGGTATAGGTGTAATGGTTGTGTTTGTGCTGGCTCTCCCATTCTTATTAAACGGCAACAATTACTTGCTGCATATTGTTGTGATGGGTGGGATCTATAGTATTGTAGCTCTGGGGCTTAATTTTCAAATGGGAAGTACCGGGATGGTTAACTTTGCAACTGCCGCTCTGTTTGGGACTGGAGCTTACACCTCAGCCCTGTTAGCGACCAAGTTCGGTATTTCTCCATGGTTGGGTACCGTAAGTGGAATAATAATGGCTGCAGTTGTGGGCCTGCTCTTTGGTATTCCCGCCTTAAAAACACGCGGTTATTACCTGTCCCTAGTAACCATGGCCTTGCAGATTATATTTACGCTGATGATTATTAATACAAGTTGGCTTGGTGGGCCCAATGGTATTCCTGGCATTCCTGCTTACAACTTGGCTGGCTTTTCTTTTAAAACATCGGTCGTGGTATTGGGCATGAAATTACCCTATCAGGCAAATTACTACTATTTGGTTTTCGCTATTCTTGGTTTGGCAGCTTTGGTTGCAGCGCGCTTGTATAATTCTCGTGTCGGATTGGCCTGGAACGCTATCGAACAGGATGAAATTGTGGCAGTAACTCAAGGAATTAACCAAACACGAGTCAAATTGCTGGCCTTTGCTTTAGGAGCAGCTTTGGCAGGCTTGGCAGGCGCCTTATACGGTCATTATACAAGCTTTATTGGCGTTGAGAATTTTGACTTTTCCATATCCTTGATCTTTATCTGCATGGTTCTACTGGGCGGGATGGATAATGTGCTCGGCGTAGTCCTAGGAGCGGTGCTTTTGACCATTGTCGACGAAAAACTTCGTGATTTCGCGGATTACCGCATGTTAATGTAT
>DATMYU010000584.1:0-3716 GCA_035560775.1 Desulfosporosinus sp. | reverse complement strand
CCATTAATAATTATGGCTCTGAAGGGAAGAAACACGGATGCTCTACACGTTGATGAATAAGCATACCCCTGTGGTAGAACTGAATATTGACGAAGATACGGGCACGATTTTAAAGATCGCTCAAGTGATTCATCTGGAGTACCTTCCCATCGGCATTTCGATTATCAAGGGGCTTCCCGACAGAAAAAGCCTGAACGATTGGTGGCGGGGACGTTCCATTCCGGCTAGTCGTTCCGGTATCCGGGAGGCTCTTGACATTCTGAACGTAGCCTATACAGAGCAGCTTCTCACTAAATGCTACGGGCTGAGTCTGTCTGACCAGTATTGGATCAACCCCAAGGAGCATCCCTTTAAGTGGGAGGATATTAATTTTTTTCACAACTCTTTTTCCAATGATGTGGGGAATGCGCTCTTTGGTCAAGCTTCCCCCGGCAGGGAGCTCGACCTACTCTCACCGTGCAACACATCCGACGGATGGCTACGCAAAAAATGGAAAATCATCGGAGGAAAACGTTGCCTGCTTAAATCCGGAAGCAATCCATTCCAGCAGGAACCGCTCAATGAAGTCTTGGCGACTTCTCTGCACCAGCGTTTAAACCATAATGCTTATGTACCGTATAGCCTCGTTTGGGAGAATGAAATTCCCTACAGCGTATGCGAAAATTTCATTACACCTGAAACGGAACTGGTTAATGCTTACAGCATTTTTAAGAGCGAAAAGAAGCTCAATCATCACTCCTTGCATGAACACTTTCTTCTTTGCTGTGAACACCTCGGCATACCCGGCATGAAGGAATTCCTAAATTATCTGCTGGCTTTTGACTTTCTCATTGCCAACACAGACCGCCATTTTGGAAACTTTGGTGCTGTCCGCAATGTGGATACCCTTACATGGCTGGGAGCAGCACCTATCTTTGACAGCGGCACAAGCCTCTGGCATGAGTGGGTTCTACTTGGAAATGGTCCGAAAAGTGATTTTCATTGTACATTGTTGCAAAAAGACTCTGCATCATCGTTTCATTCAATTCATATTGTTGGCACCATGCTGTTATAGACTCGAGGCTAGGAAATCCTGGATTGTTTTCGGAAAGTTCTTTACGTTTAGCAATGAGTGCACAGATCTGCTCGTCGATCGGTGCCAACGCTTCACAGTAGTAATCGGTTGGAGGTTGAAATGACATTCTCCCCATTATCATCAATATAATGCCCTTCTTTCTCTTCGTTATCTAACTGTTACTGATCTGCCATAATGCAAATTATAGTGCTTTTTAGAACGATTCGTAATCAGTCTAGAACACAGTATGCTCCGTCCGAGCGATGATCTCTTCCTGCAAGGCCTCACTCAAATCACAAAAATAATCGCTATACCCAGCAACTCGAACGATCAGATCTCGATATTTCTCTGGTTCGGCCTGAGCGGCCTTGAGCGTCTTAGCACTCACCACGTTAAATTGAATATGGTGACCACCCAATTTGAAATACGAGCGTACCAAGTAGGCTAATTTATCAAGGCCTTCTTCTCCTTCCAGGACTTGAGGGGTGAACTTCAGATTTAACAGCGTACCCCCAGTCCGCGCATGATCCAGTTTGGAAGCCGATTTAATAACTGCGGTAGGTCCTAAACGATCGCTTCCTTGAACTGGAGAAATACCTTCTGAAAGCGGTTCCCACGCCCTACGCCCCTCAGCCGTTGCGCCTATGACTGAGCCGAAATAAACGTGGCAAGTCGTCGGCAACATATTGATCCGGTAGACTCCACCCTTGGTATTGGGTCTGCCGTTCACTTCAGCGTAGTAGGTATTGAAAATATCTACCATTACCTCGTCGGCGTACTCCTGATCATTACCAAAATGGGGCGTCTTGTTGATCAGAAGCTGACGAACCGCTTCATGCCCCAAGAAATTAGCGTCTAAGGCCTTGAGCAACTGTTCCAGGCTAAGGTCCTGCTGGTCAAAGACGTGATATTTCAGGCTGGATAACATGTCAGTTAAACTACCTAAACCAACCCCCTGTACATAGTTCGTGTTATACCTAGCACCGCCATCATTATAGTCTTTACCCTTCGCCACACAATCATCAATCAACAGGGAAAGAAACGGTGACGGCATATAGGTCGCATAAAGCCGCTCAATAATATTGCTTCCTTTAACCTTAATATCCATAAAATAATGAAGTTGCTGCTTAAAAGCGGCGAAAAGTTTTTCATAAGAGTGCAAACTCCGAGGATCCCCTGTTATTATACCCAATTGCTGACTTGTCTTAGGGTCCAATCCATTATGTAAGACTAATTCCAGGATTTTAGGCAGGTTAAAATACCCGGTTAAAATATAGCTTTCCTTACCGAAGGCACCTGTTTCCACACACCCACTCGTCCCACCTTGCCGAGCATCCTCGATTAATTTGCCCTGGCGCAGAAGTTCCTCGACCACGGTATCAGCGTTAAATACCGAGGGCTGACCCCACCCTTTCCTAATAATTCGGGCAGCGCGTCTTAAGAAGCGATCAGGGTTTTTCTTGCTCAACTGGATATTACTACTCGGTTGCAATAGACGCATCTCATCAATCACGTCTAAGACCAAATAGGTGACCTCATTGACTCCATCCGAACCATCCGTTTTCAGCCCACCGCTGTTAATGTTGGCAAAATCCGTATACGTGCCGCTTTCTGCAGCGGTTACCCCTACTTTAGGCGGAGCAGGTTGATTATTAAATTTTACCCAAAAACATTGGAGGAGTTCTTTAGCCTGTTCTTCAGTTAGCGTACCCTCAGCTGTGCCCTTTTTATAGAAAGGATATAAATGTTGATCCAACCGTCCCGGACTAAAGGCATCCCAGGTATTGAGTTCTATGATGACTCCAAGATGAACAAACCAGTAGGCTTGCAAAGCTTCCCAGAAATTCCGCGGGGCATGAGCTGGAACATACGAACAAACCTCGGCGATCTTAATCAACTCTTGCTTACGCACTGTATCTGCTTCCACTTGGGCTAATTCTAGAGCCTTTTTAGCGTGCCGTTCGGCAAACCGGATGATGGCTTCGGCGCTGATTCGCATAGCTTTCAGTTCTTCCTGCTTATAGTACGCATCAACATCCTTGAAATAGTCGAGTTTCGCCAAATGGGCATCGATCTCGACGATGAAATCTAAACAACCCAGGCGGTAGATTTTATCATCGAGCACCGTATGCCCCGGAGCTCTCTGCTCCATAAACTCTGTAAAGATACCTGCATCATAGGCCGTTTTCCATTCCTCGGACATCTCAGCAAAGATCATGTCCCGCATCGAGTTGCCTTCCCAATAGGGAATAATTCGTTCTGCATAAACCTGGCGCACCTCTGGGCTAACTTTGAACGAGATCTTGGGACGAGAATTTAAAATATCTAAATCCTCAAGACTATGACAGCAGAGTTCCGGGTAAGTATAGGTAGCTTTGGGAGCTGGACCCCTCTCTCCTATTATTAATTCACCCTCATTTATACAAATCTCCTTGTGCTCCAACAAATATTTAAACGCCAAAGCCCGCTGAACGGGAACAGATGTCTTCCCCGCCGCACGAAAAAATTCCGTAATTAGCTCTGCCCTTTCGGCGGAGATATAAGCTTCGGTCTCTAGGCTTCGTTGCCTGAGCATAGTTACTCGCTCGTTCATTCTGCATCACTCCTTTGCTTGTGAATGGCCTAACTTAACCTTATTCTTATACTTATTTTACTATCCAAT
>DATMYU010000583.1:0-5970 GCA_035560775.1 Desulfosporosinus sp. | reverse complement strand
CTGCCTCTAAATGCTCAGCATGCATGAGCAAACCAACAAAGTCATAACGGTACATATTTAAACCGAATAACACTCCGATTCCCACATCCTCAATACCGCCTTCCATAGCACGATCCATCGCTTCGGTGTGATAGGCGTAGTTGTGCTTGGGTCCTGTGGGATGCAGCTCCTCATAGCTTTTTTTGTTATAGGTTTCCTGGAAAAGTATGTAAGTACCAATTTCCGCTTCCTGGAGCTTGCGATAATTTTCCACGGTCGTTGCCGCAATATTAACATTGACACGACGAATTGCTCCGTTTTTATGCTTAATACCATAAATGGTCTTCATGCTTTCCAGAACATATTCAATTGGATTGTTCACAGGGTCTTCTCCTGTTTCTAAAGCCAAGCGCTTGTGTCCCATATCCTGCAAGGCGATAACCTCTCTCACAATATCTTCCTGCGAAAGTTTTTTACGAGATATGGTTTTATTTTCATTGTGATAAGGACAGTATACGCAGCCATTTATGCAGTAGTTTGAAAGATATAGTGGCGCAAACATGACAATACGCTTGCCATAAAGCTTTTGCTTAATCTCCATTGCCAGTTTGAACATTTTTTCTTTTTCATCTTCTAGATCACATTCCAACAGAACAGCAGCCTCTCGATGAGTTAAGCCCTTACAGTCTTTTGCACGTTCTATCAGGCTATCAATCAGTTCACGATTTCGTTTGTTTTCCTGTGCATAGGTCAGTGTGTCCAGAATTTCACCATCATCAATAAACTCCGTTGCATTTTTCGACTTACGATCATACATAGCCTAAACTCCTTTTTAAAACTAATCTTAGTTATTTGTCTACGTTCGCAAAGCGGAAGTTGGCTTAGAAATTCAATCCCCCAATTTTTTGGTTAAGGCTGATTTAACATTTACCCCTTTAATTTTTCCTAATTTACCTGTCATCGCGCTAATCTCATCTGAGGTTCCTTCCACGATCAAAGAGATAATTGATATGCCCCTTTCCCTCTTGGGGATTCCCATTCTGCCGATTATAATACTTGCTAACTCATGTAAGGTTTCATTAACCTTATTGGCACTTTCAAATTCTTCAATTACAATGCCTATGACGCCTATTCTATTATCCATCTTTGTGTTTCCTCCAAACTATAGAAAACTAAGGAAGGTACAGAAAACTTGGCTGGCGCCCAGCCGCAGGCGCTGGCCATGGACGGCCGAGTGTCCCTGTAGCCAAGACTCGAACAGGACGTTCGAGGTTAGAGCGCCCCAAGGATGGCAAGGCGCCGTGATGGCGAGAAGGGACCGCCGGCGGCTGCCTAGTTGCCCTTATACCATCCGAATTATGCCGCCCAAAACTTATACTTTCCGCCCTGAAAATAACTAATTTTCCTTCATAAGTGCTGCCGCTTAAGCGGCATGGGAGTCTGTAAGGGTATAAAAAGGAGCCTTCACAAATAGTAAGAAGGCTCCTTAGAAATTCAACCTTCTCCTTTTGCTCAGGAAAATCCTCACAATCAGGTAATAGTTATGTGGATCGATTATGCCGGATACCTCCAGCACAACCGATCAGTCCACTCTATATGAAATTTTTAGAGAAAATGCCCCTCATTTAGCCTAACCTATTCGGTTGATTCTATGTGGGAGCAAAATTCGGCACAATTCATGATTAAAGCTTCTAGATTTTCTTTCGCGCCGTATAGCTGGTATGCAGCAATTGTTGCGCTTTTTCTCCGTAAGGTTCGCCTAAATAATCTTTATAAAGGCCTATAATTGCCAGATTTTCGTGCGACTTGCGCAAGGGCTTGGAGCGGTCTTCGCGATATATGGCAGCAGCTCGGGCTTTGATTATATCCATGTTTCCATGATGAAAGGGTTGTCCACCGCCCCCGATGCATCCACCTGGGCAGGCCATAATCTCAAGCACATCATAATTAGTTTCCCCAGCTCGAATTTTCTCCAGAACGGTACGGGCATTACCCAGGCCATGAATGACAGCAACCCGATAATCGCGTCCATCTATTGGGATAACAGCCTCCTTGATTCCCTCCATTCCCCGCAGAGCCTCAAACTCTATTTTTTCCAGATTTTCACCGGTTATGACCTCGTATGCCGTACGCAGGGCCGCTTCAAGAACTCCGCCTGATGCTCCAAAAATAACGGCTGCACCCGTCGATTCCCCCAAGGGATGATCAAACTCACGGTCTTTGAGATGATCAAAGCGAATACTGGCTTCCCTGATCATACGAGCTAGTTCGCGTGTGGTGATAACGATGTCTACATCCGCAGTTTCTGAACCTTGCATAAGTTCGGGGCGGGCCGCTTCGTACTTTTTAGCGACACAGGGCATCACAGAAACAACGGTAATTTTTTTGGGATCAATGCCCAACATTTTAGCATAGTAGCTCTTGATTAAGACCCCTAACATTTCATGAGGGGATTTACAGGTTGAAGGAATATCCAATAGATCTGGGAATTGATGCTCGAAGAATTTGACCCAGGCCGGACAGCAACTCGTGAGAAGAGGCAAACGCCCGCCATGTTGTATGCGATGAACAAGCTCTGAAGCTTCCTCCATAATCGTCAGATCAGCGGCAAAATCCGTATCAAAGACGCGGTCAAAACCAAGTCGTCGCAGAGCAGCGACCATTTTGCCCGTGACTATCGTCCCCGGTTCGAAACCAAAGCTCTCCCCCAGAGCGACTCGTACCGCTGGTGCAGTTTGTACGACGACAAATTGATCGGGATCGTTAAGGGCTTTCCAAACTTTATCGACTTGATCCAACTCAGTTAGAGCACCAGTTGGACAGACTGCCAAACACTGTCCGCAGAACGTACAAGCGGTTTGATTCAGAGGTAAATCGAAGGCTGTTTTAACCACCGTTTCAAAACCACGCCCCACCGCAGAGTAAACACCCACAGTCTGTACCTCATTGCACATAGTTTCGCAGCGGCGACAACGAATACATTTGTTAGGATCTCGGATAATAGAAGAACTCGAATCGTCAATTTTAAACTCAGATTCTTCTCCTTCATAGGAGATGTGACGTACGCCTAATTCGGCAGCAAGGGTTCGAAGGTCACAGTCCATATTTTTGGCGCAGGTTAAACAAGATTTCGGGTGGTCAGACAATAGAAGCTCAATCATCCTCCGTCTTGCCTTGATGGCACGGTGGGAATCAGTTTTAACAACCATACCACTCGTGACTGGAGTCGAACAGGAAGAAGCTAGATTACGTCGACCCTCGACTTCTACCACGCAAACTCGACAGGAAGCAATGTGATTATTCATCTTCATTTCAGGAAGATTAAGGTGACATAAAGTAGGAATTTCAATGTTAATAGTCCAGGCGGCCTCTAAGATGGTCGTTCCTTCAGGTACTTTAAGGGGAATATCATTAATGGTTAGCTGTATATCCATACGGGTTTCCTCCTTTAGGGGTAACTTAACGGCGTATGATGGCGCCTTTAGCTCGACATTGCTCCATACATGCCCCACATTTCAAGCAGTGTGCTTGATCGATGACGTGGCGCACCTTACGTGATCCAGTAATGCAATTGACAGGACATTTCTTCGCACAAAGGCCACACCCTATGCACTTCTCTGTGATTTCAAACTTCAATAAACTCTTACATACGCCCGCCGGACAAGTTTTGTCGACAATATGAGCAAGATATTCATCTCGGAAATACTTTATGGTAGAAAGAATAGGATTGGGAGCTGTTTGCCCCAGACCGCAGAGGGCGGTGTCTTTAATAATGTTACCCAGTTCCTCTAACTGCTCCAAGTCCTCTAACGTCCCCAGGCCTTCCGTAATTTTCGTCAAAATTTCGTGAAGCCGTTTGGTGCCGACCCGACAGGCAGTACAACGACCACAGGATTCTTCCACTGTGAATTCGAGGAAGAACTTAGCAATATTGACCATACAATCACTTTCATCTAAGACAATGAGCCCTCCAGAGCCCATCATAGAACCAATAGCCGTTAAGGACTCGTAATCAATAGGGGAGTCCAAAAACTGAGTGGGAATACATCCACCAGAGGGACCTCCGGTTTGTGCTGCTTTGAACGTCTTGTGATGCTGAATCCCACCACCAATTTTAAAGATAATTTGCCGGAGAGTTGTTCCCATGGGAACCTCCACCAACCCAACATTATTGACTTTTCCTGCTAAAGCAAACACTTTCGTTCCCTTGCTTTTTTCCGTACCGATCCCGGCATACCAATCGGCTCCCTTTAAAATAATCGGTGGAATATTAGCCAATGTTTCTACATTGTTGACACAAGTTGGTTTGCCCCATAACCCTTTTTGAGCAGGAAAAGGGGGCTTAACGGAAGGTTCCCCGCGAGTACCTTCGATGGAATGAATCAAGGCTGTTTCTTCCCCACAAACAAAGGCTCCTGCACCATATTTAAGCTCGATATCAAAACAAAGACTACTGCCTAAAATATTTTCGCCCAGTAAACCGTATTCTCGAGCCTGTGTGATCGCAATTTGCAAACGATGAATAGCTAAAGGATATTCTGCGCGAATATATATATAGCCCTGGGTTGCTCCGATCGTGGAACCCGCAATAATCATGGCTTCTAAGACACTATGAGGGTCCCCTTCCAAGATGGAACGATCCATAAAGGCTCCCGGATCTCCTTCATCAGCATTACAAATGATATAGCGCTGATCAGCCTGGCTTTTACGCGTGAATTCCCACTTTAAGCCCGTCGGAAACCCACCGCCGCCACGTCCCCGGAGACCACTTTTTTTAAGCTCGTCAATAACCGAGAGAGCGTCTATCTTAAACAAAACTTTAGCCAAGGCCTGATAACCGTCTGCAGCGATATACTCACGGATGTCCTCAGGTGCAATCTTGCTACAGTTACGTAGGG
Source organism: Desulfosporosinus sp. (assembly GCA_035560775.1). Taxonomy (GTDB): domain Bacteria; phylum Bacillota; class Desulfitobacteriia; order Desulfitobacteriales; family Desulfitobacteriaceae; genus Desulfosporosinus. The sequence goes on along the minus strand of DATMYU010000583.1, from coordinate 1,093 downwards.
CAATACGAAGTTGACTATGGTAAAAGGGCAGATCGGAACTATATCGCTCTTCTGTCGTAGGGTCTTTGTAGAGGAGATGTTCTATTTGCTTCCCTTGAATAAAGTGTTCTTCAACGATCTCAGCGACATCGTTGGCAGAAACTTCAACATAAAGGGTATTATCGGGGTGAATTTCGATCATTGGCCCCTTTTCACAAAAGCCAAAACAACCCGTCATGAACACTTTAACCTGTTCCGATAATCCGCGACGACTAAGTTCTTCTTCAAGACCTTCAGCGATTTTAGGACTTTCTGAGGAGCTGCAACCAGTTCCTCCACAAACCATAATGTGCCGTGGCTGGCCTTGAGCCTCCTTAATTGAGATAGGGTTGGATACGTGCCGCGTCTCAAATATTTTGCGGTTTTCAATTTTTAATGCATTCAACTCATCGATATTATTGAGTTTCATATGACTTTCCCTTCCTTCGGTGACGCTTCTTACACTTTGCAAGTACTTTATAAGCGTTGATTTCTCGGGGTTTAAATTTCCGGCCGGTACTTTGCCAAGACCTCGTGAATTTCCTGTGGCGTGTGCAAACGTCCATGGACATGCGCATCGACGATCATAACTGGAGCAAGGCCACAAGCCCCAACACAACGCAGAGTTTCTAGTGTAAAGAGATTGTCCGGAGTGGTTTCTCCCGCTATAATTTTTAACTGATTTTCAAGTTCTTCTTGTAATTTATCAGCCCCTCGCACAAAACAAGCGGTGCCTGTGCATACACTAACAACGTGTTCCCCTCTGGGAACCATGGTGAAAAATGAATAGAAGCTCACAACTCCGTAGACATTTGCTGAAGAAATGTCAAGCCTCTGAGCGATATGCCACTGTACATTATCGGGTAGATATCCATATATTCCTTGGGCATAATGTAAAATCCCAATCAGATTTTCTTTTTTATAGGTCAAGCTGTCGATATAGTCGTCCAGCTTCTGTGCGAATTCATTTGGCGAAACGCTGTCACACATAGAAATCCTCCTTCGTTAAAAAGCTTCGCAGAGTATGTACTGACCTCCTCTCGCTCTGGTCATGTTTGAATAATTTGAATAATTC
>DATMYU010000582.1:0-2164 GCA_035560775.1 Desulfosporosinus sp. | reverse complement strand
AGGTGAAGTTTTCAATGGGCAGGATAATGATTGTGGATGACGATAATTACATTCGTGAACTTGTAAGCACATTATTAATAAATGAAGGTTTCAGCATCTATGAGGCAACCGATGGCCGTGTTGCGCTCCAAAAATTCAGCGAAGAAATTCCTGACTTATGCATTATAGATATCATGATGCCAAACATGGATGGTTTTGAACTATGCCGTATTATTCGTCAAAACTATCAGGATATACCCATTTTGATGCTAACCGCTGATGGGGAAATCAGTCAGAAGATCAAAGGGTTTGAGCGAGGAATTGATGATTATCTTACAAAACCCTTTGAGGCTCCGGAGCTGATTCTAAGAGTGAAGGCTTTGCTTCGCCGCTATAAAATAGTCTCCGCGCAGAGTGTTCAAATCGGAACCTTAACCATTGATAAAAATAGCTATACCATCTGCACGGATAACGAAAAAATGGACATCCCCATGAAGGAATTTGAACTATTGTTTAAGCTGGCAGGTACTCCGGGCAAGACGTTCCCTCGGGATCAATTGATCGAGGATATCTGGGGGTATGACTTTGATGGGAATGAACGGACACTTGATGTCCATGTCAATCGATTACGCGAACGCTTCCCGGCAGAACAATATAGGTTTAAGATAACGACAGTACGAGGGCTTGGTTATCGTTTGGAGGTGTTGATGTGAAAGACCCACGAATGATATTGGCTGGTGTTGCCCGTGCGCTGGCGACTGGAATTATTAGTCTCTGTTTTTTAGTGGTTGGCTATGGGCTAGCTGAATTGCTTTTTTCCGCTACAGGCCGTCCAAGTCCACTCTGGGCCTATATTATCTCTAGCCTTATTGGCTTGTTTGTGTTTGCCGGAACCATTAGCCTGATATTGCTAATCGCTCATCGGATATTCCATGGCAGGTTTAATCATAGACAGATGGATTATTTCAACATCGTGACGAACGCCTTGAATAAAATCGCCCAGGGTGATTTTGATGTAGTCATTCCAACAACTGATTTAAACACCCCGCGCAATGACTTTAATGGAATTTCCGAAAGTGTCAACAAGATGGCTAAAGAACTCGGCTCCATGGAGAAGTTAAGACAGGAGTTTATCTCCAATGTTTCCCACGAGATACAATCGCCCCTTACTTCGATCAGTGGATTCGCTGCGCTTCTCAAAAACGAAGCGCTTAGCGCGGAACTAAGAAGGCATTATGTAGAGGTTATCGAAACAGAAAGTAGGAGATTGTCCAAACTGAGCGATAATCTTCTGAAATTATCAGCCTTGGAATCAGAACATGTTTCCTTTGCATCGCATGAATTCAGGCTAGATAAGCAGATTGAAAGTGCCATATTGATGCTGGAGCCGCAATGGCTGGAGAAGGGCATTAATCTTGACCTTTCCCTGGACAAGCTCATGTTCATGGGGGATGAGGGATTGCTTTCGCAGGTGTGGGTAAATCTTCTTCACAATGCCGTTAAGTTTACTCCGGCGGCTGGAAACATCAGCGTTACACTGACAGAGAACGAAAATGCGGTATGCTGTAGTATCGCTGATAATGGCATCGGTATTTCAGAGACAGACCAGATCCATCTATTTGAGAGATTCTTTAAGGTGGACAAATCAAGAGATCGTTCACTTGGTGGTAACGGTTTGGGTTTATCCTTAGTGAAAAAAATTGTGGCTATGCACAATGGACAGATAAACCTTAATAGTGCCCTTGGCAAGGGGACGGAGTTTATCATTACGCTACCACGAATAGATAAAAAATAAAAATCACAAAGATGATTAAAACACCTCGGATGTATTGTACGGCAAGCATCTGCGGTGTTTTTTTGTTCTGTTTATATGTAAGCGTCAAACCCACCGTATCTAGCAATGAAGTAATATATTTGAGATAATGATTTGATGATGTACTAAAAGACTAACATAAAAGAGCCTCCAATAACCGAGACTCTTTCTAACACAAAATACACAGTGGATTACGACAACACAAAAGTTCCTTATCAGGAAGGAACTTTAGCGCAATATTCTATTCTGATAAGGGACGACAAAAATTCCCCGTGGCTCATCTGGGATTCATGCGGCACAGCAGATTAACACAGCCATAACGAAAACTCCTTTGTGTATTATGACAACCTGTCTGCAGTGTTTTTTAACGCC
>DATMYU010000581.1:0-3794 GCA_035560775.1 Desulfosporosinus sp. | reverse complement strand
TACTGTAAATTTATACTAATTGAAAAGGATTATATTCTATGCTATGTTATGCCTAGATGTACTAACGGCAATATCGTCTTCTTCAGAGATAATTTACAGGAGGTCTTCTAGTGAAAAAATTTATTATTTTAACCTTGAGTGTGTTTCTTGGCATCAGCATCCTTGTTCCGAGTTCTGTCCTTCCTGCCTCGGCAGCAGTCTCTTCCTCTAGTCAAACGCTAATTGATCAGAAGTCAGATGCGATAATAGCTACGGCCACCAATTTGATTGGGAAGGCCACCTACCAACGCTATGTGTACAAACCAACCTACCCTTATCAATTCGGCTGTAGTGGTTTCATTTATTATGTATTTCTGCAGAACGGGATAAACCTAGATACCAGGGATACTCAATTACAGGCCCAGTTAGGGGTATCGGTGACGAAGGATCAGCTGAAAAAAGGTGATTTAGTCTTTTTTGATTCGAGTCCTAATGATGCCTATCCAGTGACCCATGACGCTATTTATATTGGAGACAATAAAATTATTCACATGGCTGATAGCAAAAACAATGTAGTGATTTCCGACTTGAGCGAAAAAGCCTATTACCGTGATTATTACAAAATGGCTCGCCGTGTCATCCCAAGTTATATGCCTCCAGCTAACCCGACTAAAGCTGACGCAATTGTTGGATTGGCAGATAGCCTCATCGGAAAAGCGCACTTTGGCTCACCTTATAATGAAAGCACTTTGACATTCAACAGTCCTGGATTTGTTTACTATGCCTATAAAAAAAGTGGGATCGACCTAAAAACCAAGAACATAAGCGAACAGGCCAAGTTGGGAACTTACGTTCCAAAAAGCCAACTAAAGAAAGGTGATCTCGTCTTCTTTTCGAATAGCAGCAGTGCAGGAAAGGTTGCCTTGGTCGGAATTTATGCCGGCAACCAGCAATTGATTGTCGCTGCCGGATCTTCCCTTGGGGTTATCAATGCCTTCATGCTCACAAGTTATTATCAAAGCAATTATGTCACAGCACGTCGTATTTTGTAAAGAAAACTTGGCTGGCGCCCACGAAGACACTGTCTTCGCACGTATTAGCCTTCTTGCAGACACTGTCTTCGCACGTATTAGTCATTCTGTCAGCCACAGGCGCCGGCGGCCGCCTAGTTGCACTTATACCACCAGAATTAGACTACTCAAAAACTTATACTTTCTGTATAGGTATAAGAAAAGCGAGGACTCTCCTCGTTCACGCTGACTAATAGCCTAGAGACTTAAAGTCTCTAGGCTATTTTTTTGGGGTTAATCCAAGCGTGAGACTCCCACTTCTTCAAGCAGGAGTGGCCTACGTGCTCTGCTTCGGTGAGGGTAGACTCCTCCTTCACCGCAAAATATTCCTTTTGGAATAGGCAAATAGTCTCCACAGGAGAGCATCGCACTGGAGATATCGTCACCGAAGTCTCGATGTTCAGCTTTAGCTAAACGAGTTCACTTATGCTCTATAAAGTAGAGAGATCGCCACTGTTGTATATGTTCCCTGATACATACAGACTGCATATAGTGAAAAGAAGCAATTTTGAAAATTTTTAAACCTATGCGTCAAGCAAAGGGGTGGACATTGTTAATGATAATCGGGATGCTGCACCATTGTAAAGACCCGCGGAAAGTAATCAAAGCCTATGCTTATGCTGCCGTTGCTAAAGCGGAAGGCGTCAAGCTACTCTATTTCTCCCCCCAGGGTGTAGATTTTGAGAAAAGAAAAATCCATGGCTACCTATATAAAAACGGAAGCTGGCAGAAAACGGAGAGTTCTTTTCCCAAGGTTATCTATAATTCAGGAAGTCCAGAAAAATTAGAACGGTCAAACGAAATTATTCAAAAACTAAAAAAGGACATTCCTTTTACCACATTTTCTATTGGAAATAAAATGAGGATCTATGAAAGACTAAAAAAAGCTGGTGTATTTTCCCCCTATCTCATCCCCTCCGAAATTGTCCATTCTCCAAGAGGATTTTTTGACTTTTCTAATCAGTATCGCAATGTTGTATTTAAGCCTGTTAATGGGCGTAAAGGACAGGGTGTTACGTTCATTAAGAGGATCAATGACCAGTTTCATATGCTGATTGGAACGGACCATTATGATTATAATTATGATGAGTTGCGCACCTATATTTCCAGCAAGCTTCAGGAAGAACCGCACCTGGTACAAACCTACATTAATTGCAAAACCAGGTCAGGCTATGCTTATGATTTTCGATTGCATGTCCAAAAGAATGGGGAAGGCAAATGGGTAATTACCAGGATTTATCCACGGATTTCACCTTATGGAAGTATCGTTTCCAATATTAACAGTGGGGGTTCGACTAACTATTTGGATCCTTTCTTAAAACAAGAGTACGGCGATGAGTATTATGACATTAAGCGCTATCTAGAACAATTCTCCCTCCAGCTGGCTGGCCATTTGGATGAACTGCAGCAGGATTATTTTTCCGAAACTATTGATGAATTGGGCATTGATGTCGCTCTCGATGATATGAAAAAAATATGGATATATGAGGTCAACTGGCGTCCGGGATGCCCTCCATCCTTTTATTTAGAGCTTGATGTCGTTAGCAATATGATAAAGTATGCGATATTTTTAGCAAATAAACATCAAGCCAACCATCAAGCCTAACCTGCCTAACTAATTACGATGGAGGTGAATATGTTGGCTTTTAACCCTAAGGCTGAAAAAGCGATCATTGCTGTTACAGGAAGTGCCGGAAAAACTATGGTGAAAACGATGGTTTCTGCTGTCTTAAGAGAAAGGTGGGTTGTGTTTGAATCAAAAGATTATTACAACACAGTCGACAAAACTATAGTTCACGCAGATCAGATTAGCTTTATTCACCGCGCGGCCGTCTTGGAATACGGGATGGCCTTCCCTGGTGCTATTACGGAGCACTGCCAAATTATCCAACCCAACATCAGCGTTATTACGAATGTAGGACTTGCCCATATTGGTAATTTTGACGGCAAAGTTGAACTGCTAGCAGCCGCTAAATCGGAACTAATTGAGGGGATGAATCCCTCGGGCTTTTTATTTATTAATGCTGATGATCCAAATTCCAAACTGCTTCACACCCATAACTTTACGGGAAAGCTTCTTACGGTAGGCATAGAATCAAAAGCCGACTATCAAGCCCGTAAAATAGACTATTCAAAAAGCGGGATGACTTTTACACTAATACTGAAAGGAAAAGAGTATCCCTTTCTAATTCCCATCTTTGGCCAGCATAATGTTTACAATGCTTTATTTGCTATCGGTGTTGCTGATCAATTAGGATTTATCCCCAACGAAATGCAAACTGGACTTCAAAATATGAAAACGCCAAATCATCGCTTAGGCATTCATCGGTTGAAAGACGGTATAACGATCATTGATGATACCGTCCATTCTCATCCCCCAGCCGTGAAGGCTGCCATTGATGTACTCAAGCACATTGGTAACGGAAAGAAAATGGCCATTCTTGGTAGTATGCCAGAACTTGGTGAGCGAACCTACCAGGATTACGAAGATATTGGCAGATATGTTGCATCCAAGAAGATTGACCTTCTTTATACATTTGGAAAAAGTTCAGTGCATATTGGCGAGGGAGCAATTAATGCTGGATATCCAGCCAATCAAGTGAAGCATTACAAACAGTCGCTTATAAAAGTAATGCATAGAGAATTAGCTGATTCCATCAAACCAGGATTTACAATATTGGTTAAAGGTGCCAGTCGGTTAAATATGTACGAAACGGTACAGTTTTTATGCGCGCATTATAAAGT
>DATMYU010000580.1:0-2794 GCA_035560775.1 Desulfosporosinus sp. | reverse complement strand
TTCATATTCCAGAACAGTTAGTACATCATCGTCTTTCTCTTAAAAAGAGATACCCTTAAGGAAACTATAAAGTAACTGGTTCTTCAATAAGGCAAAGGGAGATGACTATGCAAAAATACGTATTATACTTTAACGAAATTGATAAAAAGCATTTGACTTATGTCGGGGGCAAAGGTGCAAATTTAGGAGAAATGACGAAAGCCGGTTTTCCGGTCCCTCAGGGTTTTTGTGTCACAACCGAGGCTTATCGTACATTTATTGAAACAAGCAAGGAAATGAGTGGCTTTTACGATCTTTTGGATCAGGTTCGTCCTGACAGGCTAGAAACAATCCGGAGCTTGGGACAACGCATTCGGAAGCATCTGAAGTCTCTCAGCATGCCGGAAGATGTAAAATCGAGCATTTTGGAGGCCTGGAAGATAACCGGCCAAGTTCAGGCCTACGCTGTACGCTCTAGTGCAACGGCTGAGGATTTACCAACGGCTTCTTTTGCCGGCCAACAAGATACATTTTTAAATGTTCTTGGACCAGAACAACTGCTTCAGGCGGTTCATGACTGCTGGGCCTCGCTGTTTACTGACCGGGCTATCTCCTATCGAGCTAAAAACGGATTCGGTCACAGCCTTGTGTTTCTTTCGGTAGTGGTTCAACAGATGGTCTTTCCAGAAGTGTCAGGTATCATGTTTACAGCAGACCCCATTACAGGGCATCGGAAAACGATCTCTATCGATGCCAGCTTTGGGCTGGGAGAAGCTCTCGTATCCGGGATTGTTGCAGCAGATTTATATCAGGTTCGTTCCGGGAAAATTATCAAGAAACAAATATCACTAAAGAAGCTAGCTATCTATTCGATCCTTGAAGGTGGAACGATTACTCAAGATATTCCGCCTGAAAAACAGGAAGTACAAGCTCTTGAGGACCATAAAATTATTGAGCTAGCCGAGCTTGGTCAGAAAATTGAAGCCCATTATGGTTCAGAGCAGGACATTGAATGGGGTTTGGCCGACGGCAAGCTTTTTATTCTTCAGACTCGTCCCATTACGTCTTTACACCCAACGCCAAAAGTTTTCGATGATAAATTGCATGTCTATGTCTCGTTTAGCTATATCCAGGTTATGACCGATGCTATGAAGCCTCTAGCCATATCTCTATTGAGTAATTTGCCTAATTTTATTAAAAGAGAGCCTATTTCTTCCGATAAACGTTTTTTACTGGCGGCAGGCGGAAGAGCCTTTGCCGATGTTACAGGACCTCTTTTGTTAAAACCTTCGCGCAATATGTTGCTTAAAGTGTTTAAGGGTATGGACGAGTTAATGGCCTCTGCCATCTCAGAAGTAATACAGCGCGAAGAGTTCCGAAATCAGTCCTTCTCCAAAAAAGAAGTATTCCGGGTGGTCCGTAAAATGGCTCCAATTATTATTCCGGTGCTCATAAAAGTTCGAAGCAGCTTGCTAGTCGGAGATCCCAGTAAAGCTAGAATGTATGTTACTTCTCTAATGAAAGAAATGGTGAAAGAACATGAGAAAGATATAATGGACACATCAGGAGCAGATCGGCTCCGAGTGATACAGCAAAGTATGGGAACTATGTTTCCCAATGTACTGACTGAAATCGTCGTTTATCCAATAGCAGGCATTTTGGCCTCTAGATCGCTCGCCAAGAAACTGAATAATAAGGTGGGAGATAAGCAGGGCGCTTACTTATTAAGTCAATTGAACAAATCTCTGCCGGGCAATGTTACAGCCGAACTTGGTCTGGAGTTGGGTGATCTAAGCGATACTGACAGAAAGTATCCTAAAGTCATTGATTATTTGGAAAAAGCAAACAGCAGGAGTTTTTATGAAGGCCTGCTTAAGGTTAGCGGCGGCTTGGAATTTAAACGTCAGTTAGAAAGTTTTCTGGATAAATACGGTATGCGCTGCTCAGGAGAAATTGATATTACTAAGCCAAGATGGAATGAGGATCCTACACAACTTGTACCGTCTATTCTGAGTAATATTCGAACTACTGTACATGGAGAGCATAGAGAAAAATTCAAGCGGGGTGAACTTGAGGCAGACCAGGCAGCCAAAGAGATTTTTTCCCAGTTTAGTTTTTTTGAAAAGAGAAGCATATCTCGCTTGCTAAAGGTGTACCGTAATTTGCTGGGGATGCGGGAGAATCATAAATTCATTGTGATAATGCTTTTAGATATCTACAAACGCGCTATTCTGGAAGAAGGACGCATCCTTGTCGAGAAAGGGATCCTGCGCTGTGAACAGGATGTATTCTACTTTACCCTAGAGGAACTTATTACCTTAGTAGAGAACCGTTTTTCAGGAAACGCTCAGGACATCCTAGAAGAAAGAGAAAAGCAGCATGTGTTGGATCAAAAACTGATCCCTCCTCGTGTTATGACCAGTAACGGAGAAATCATCACTGGAAAACTACGCGATATTCAGGCACCTGTTGGTGCTCTTATCGGGACACCAGTATCAGCAGGTGTTGTGGAAGGCATCGCTAGAGTGGTTCTCAGGCTAGAGGAGGCCAAACTCAATCCTGGAGAAATTTTAGTTGCACCCTATACGGACCCAGGCTGGACCCCTTTGTTTATCTCGATAAAAGGACTGATTACGGAAGTCGGGGGGACGATGACTCACGGTTCAGTGGTTGCTCGCGAATATGGCATTCCAGCTGTTGTGGGAATTGATAAAGCGACAGAAATTATAAAAGACGGTTCCTTGGTTCGAGTGAATGGAACAGAAGGGTTTGTTCTGATACTAAGTAAGCCGAGTGAACTCATATAACTAAAGTT